>NZ_WUDQ01000012.1:0-45635 GCF_009827695.1 Paenibacillus sp. OT2-17
CTTCTAAACAACCCCGCTCGACTTGCATGTATTAGGCACGCCGCCAGCGTTCGTCCTGAGCCAGGATCAAACTCTCCATTAAAGACCAACCGAAGCTGGTTTATAGAAAGAGCGATAAGCTCATTTTTAATGCTAGCGATTCTTCTTATAAAAGAAGAAATCTTTATTTCATCATCCATTTGTTCAGTTTTCAAAGAACTTGTCTGTTCTCGTTCATTCAACGAGCCAGGAGTTAGATCATACCATGTTAGTTGCTTTCTTGTCAAATCTTTTTTTTGATTATCTTTTCAGCAACCTCGCTTCAAGAAATGTTATTCTCAAAGCAACGTCTAATAATATATCATGCCTAAAGTTATTTAGCAAGCATTTATTTATATCTATTTTATTTCCTACTATACAACAGATAATAAGGCAGCCACCCCGCCCCAGAGCGGAATGACTGCACTCATTGCAAAACTATTTATTCTTGTTCCAGCAGTCTGATAAATTCATCCTCATCTTCTATGGTGTCAATTCCGAGCTGTTGGGCCTTAGCTAGCTTACTCCCAGCCTTTTCACCAGCTATGACTAGATCCGTCTTTTTCGATACAGACCCCGCAACTTTGGCTCCCAGCGCCTCCAGCTTGGATACAGCTTCGTCACGCGTAAGCTGATGCAAGGTACCTGTAAGCACGACCGTTTTGCCACTGAAAAAGCTGTCTGTCTTCTTCTCCTGTGGAGCTTCAGGGGCCTGAGCCTTCACCCCTAGAGACAGCATTCTTTCAATTCCTGCCTGAGTAAATGGATCGGCAAAGAAAGCAACAATGCTTTCGGCTACAATTCCGCCTATATCCGGTAGTTCTATCAGTTCTTCCACCGTAGCGGACATCGTCTTGTGCAAATCACGGTAATGTTCAGCCAACATGCGTGTTGTCGCTTTACCGGTATTCGGTATACCCAGAGCATAAAGGAAAGAAGCCAAATCTCTCTCTTTACTCTTTTCTAGTGCCGCTAAGAGGTTACTGGCCTTTTTCTCACCAAACCGCTCTAGCTTCACAAGATCATCATATTCGAGTGTATACAGATCCGCAGGCTCGCGCACTTCCAGTTCGTCATGTAGCTGTATGGCCGTTTTGTCACTGAATGTCTCAATATCCATAGCATCACGTGAAGCAAAATGGGAAATACGAGCCACAATTTGTGGTTTACACCCCAGCTTATTGTCGCAAAACAAATGGGCACCTCGCTGCTGCAATGGAAACCCGCAGGCTGGACAATGATCTGGTACGACAATTTCCTCACCGTCGTTCTCAGACGTTACCTTTCCTAATATCTCCGGAATGACATCGTTTGAGCGACGGATAAACACACGTGCCCCCAAAGCAAACTTCAGGTTTTTGCGCTCAATGTCACCAGCATTGTTCAGTGTACAATTTTGTACAGTGACTCCCGCCAGCTCTACCGGCTCTACCCTTGCAAGTGGGGTGATTTTACCGGTTCGTCCTACATTCCACTCAACCGAGTTAAGCACCGTTGTCGTTTCCTCAGCTTCGAACTTATATGCCACCGCCCAGCGTGGGAATTTATCGGTATACCCGAGAGCCTCACGTGTGCGCATATCTGTAATTTTCAATACTGCCCCATCAATGAGGTAATCCAATCCGGCACGAGATTCTTCAATCTCAATCAGTTGCTCCATTACATCTTCAAAATTATCAAAGTAAGTCAGGTAAGGGTTTACCTTAAAATGATTTTCACGCAGGAAAGTCATCATTTCCTGGTGGCTGTTAAACTGGATACGGTCTGCATATCCCACATTGTAGAAAAATGCATTCAATCGCCGTTCTGCTGTCACTTTGGGATTCAAGTTACGCAAAGCGCCAGCTGCGGCGTTGCGTGCATTTTTAAGAGGGTCCACGGCAGTCTCATTATATTTGGACAGTACAGAGAGATTCATTATCCCTTCTCCCTGTACTTCAATTGTTCCATTTCGAAAAGGAATTGTAAGTGGCACGGATTTAATGGTCTTCACCTGTGCCAATATTCCCTCACCCACCACGCCATTACCGCGGGTAGAAGCCTGTACCAGCTGTCCATCAGTATATGTCAGGTTCAGCGTCAGGCCATCGAATTTAAGTTCTATAGCATAGCCTGGAGATGGCAAAGGTTGCTCCGGGTTCTTGGTATTGTAATCATTGACCAGTTTAACAACACGCGCGTTCCATGCACGCAGCTGTTCCATATTCTGAGCTTTATCAAGGCTCCATAATGGGGCAAGGTGGCGATGCGGTGTGAAACCTTTGAGTAACTCCCCACCCACACGCTGTGTCGGCGAATCCGGCAGCACAAGACCGCTCGTCTGTTCAAGCGCTACCAGCTCGTCATAAAGCACATCATATTCTTTGTCGCTGATCTTGGGTTCATCCAGTGTGTAGTAATGATAGTTATATGTGTTCAGTTCAGCAACAAGCTGCTCCATCCTGTGCATTGGGTTCATGCAGGCGTATCCCTCCGGGAACTTCATCAGGGCAGAGGCCTAAGCCAAGCTGCCACTCATGAGGTTCGAGATTTAATGATGTTTGAGATTTATTCTACTTTTGTAATTGGTGCAAAGCCAGCCAGCAGTCGTTTAACCCCTACTGGAGCCGGGAAAGCAATTTGAAGCTCCATATCATTACCCGTCCCTTTTACAGCGACAATGGTTCCAATCCCCCATTTGCCATGCTGTACCTTGTCTCCAGCCGCAAAAATGGAGGGGCCTCCTGCCGAAGCAGCCGGAGTTGCTTTCGCAGATGAAGATGTCGTTACTGTTACGCGGGGTGACGCGGAAGCGGACGAACCACTGCGGCTCATCGTATCAAACGAGCGTTCTCCACCAAAGTTGCTGCCACTACCTTTATTCAGTCCGCGCCCACCATAAGATCCGCCTACATTGCCTGAACGGCGGTAGCGGTCACGTTTAATGATCGTATCCTCTTTTAACTCGTCCGGAATCTCTTCGAGAAAGCGGGAAGGCGGGTTAGCTGTGGTGCGGCCAAACAGAGTGCGCATCTGTGCGCATGTAAGGAACAGTTGCTCCTCTGCACGGGTAATCCCGACATACGCCAATCTGCGCTCCTCCTCCAGCTCTTCGTTATCCAAAAAGGCACGACTATGAGGGAATACTCCCTCCTCCATACCGACAATAAATACGATAGGAAACTCCAGTCCTTTGGCGCTATGCATGGTCATCAATACAACCGCATCGCTTTGTTCTTCTTCATCGTCATTCATGGAATCAATATCGGCAATCAGAGCAAGGTCGGTCAGGAAGGAGACGAGTGACTTGTCTTCCGCTCCTTTTTCAAATTCCATGGTTACCGACAGGAACTCATCAATATTCTCCAAGCGCGAGCGTGACTCAAGTGTATTCTCGTTTTGCAGCTCCAATCGATATTGGGTGGTTTCCAACATTTTTTCTGTTAACTCGGTAACCGACAGGTAGTCTACCATCCGACTTAAACCTTCGATCATATCGTAAAACTCTACCAACGCATTGCGCGTACGTCCTGCAAAGCCCAAATCGTCTACAACTTGAAGGACACGGAAAATCGAAACTCCACGTTCCGCTGCAGCTGCCTGCAATTTACCGACGGTCGTGTCTCCGATGCTTCGTTTTGGCACATTAATGATTCGGATCAAGCTGATGTCGTCGTCAGGATTGGAGAGTAGGCGAAGATACGCCAGCAAATCCTTAATTTCTTTACGATCATAGAACTTGATACCGCCCACGATCTGGTAAGGAATATCCGATTTAATCAAAATTTCCTCGACAACCCGAGACTGAGCATTCGTACGGTACAAAATGGCATGATGGCTATAGGTTTTGCCCGCATTAATATTCTTATGAATTTCTGAGGCGATAAAGTAGCCCTCATCATGCTCGGAGTCAGCACGGTAAACTTTAATCTTGGCTCCGCCTTCTTTGTCAGTCCATAGTTTCTTCGGCTTGCGGCCTGTATTTTGACCAATAACTTCGTTGGCAGCATTGAGAATATTTGAGGTGGACCGGTAGTTCTGCTCCAGCAAAATGGTGCGCGCTTCCGGGTAGTCCTCTTCAAAATTCAAAATGTTGCTAATATCCGCCCCCCGCCACCGATAGATGGATTGGTCACTGTCACCTACTACGCAAATCCGGTGATGCTTGTCGGCCAGCATTTTGCACAGCATGTACTGCGCACGGTTCGTATCCTGATATTCATCAACATGAATGTATTGAAATTTCTTCTGGTAGAAATCCAGTACCTCAGGTACTTCTTTAAATAGCTGAATCGTTGCCATGATCAAATCATCAAAATCAAGAGAGTTGTTGTTTTTGAGCCGTTGTTGGTACTTGGTATATACCTTCGCCACAATCCCCTCAAAATAGTCGCCAATCTTGCGCTCATACATTTCGGGAGTGACCAGTTCATTTTTAGCCGTACTCATCATAGACTGAACCGCTTTGGGTTCAAACTTTTTGGTGTCTATATTCAGGTCCTTCATGCAGCTCCGAATGACAGACAATTGATCCGTAGAATCCAAAATGCTGAAATTGGAGGTGAAGCCAATCCGCTCGATATCCCGACGCAAAATACGCACACACATCGAGTGGAAGGTGGATACCCACACATCTCTCCCCTGCGGGCCAATCAGCTTGGATACGCGATCTTGCATTTCACGCGCAGCCTTGTTCGTAAAGGTAATCGCCAAAATGCCCCATGGAGCCGTCTTGCGGGTCGCGATGAGGTAAGCTATTCGGTGCGTGAGCACCCGTGTTTTACCACTGCCTGCGCCAGCCATAATCAGCAGCGGACCATCTACCGCCTCCACAGCCTGACGCTGAGGCGGATTAAGGCGAGCTACCGCCTCGTGTATATCTATTGATTGCATGCGTGCATGCTCCTTTCCCTGAGCTTCCATAAATTCACGTTCTATACTTCCAATTTCACAGCTATCGTCTCCAGCGCCTTCGCCAAATCACGATAAATGATGTTACCTACTACAATGGTGTCACAAACAGCAGCCGCTTGTAACGCGGTAGATTTATCCACGATTCCTCCCCCGTATAGGACACGAGAGCGCTCAGTACTGCGATGTATTTTTTGCACCAGCTCCATATCTCCAAAAGCACCGCTATATTCCACATATACAATCGGCAGATGCATGAGCTTGTCAGCAATCTGTGCATATGAGGCGGCAGATGAAGCATCCAGCGAAGCATCTGCTCCGGTAAGCTTAGCGACCGTAGAATCACCGTTCAAAACAATATATCCTTCCGCCACAAGCAAATCCCACGGGATCATATAACCAAACTGTTCAATCGCACGTTGGTGCTGCCCTAGAATCCAATTACTGTCAGTGGTATTCAGTACCATGGGAATCATATATAGATCAAACCCTGGCACTACAGCCTCCAGATCGGACACCTCAAGCACACACGGCACCTCATAACGCCGAACCCGTGACAGCAAATCCACCGTATTTTCATAGGTTACGCCCGATGAACCTCCTACCATAATGGCGTCCGTACCAGACATACACACGGCGTCAAGTGCCTCGTCATCCAGTTCCTTGTCAGGATCAAGCTTAAACACATGCTTCCATGATTGAATTGAATCTGCCAACACACATTCCTCCAGCATCCATTGCTTTTGTTATGATCCAGTCGAGCCGAATTCCAATATCCAAAAGCGTTCTATGCTAAGTCTATGACAGTGCTTAAAAGGTGTCAATGTTCGTATCAAATGGGAACACCCCGTTCAGACAGCTCATGGTCGTAGCGCATACAACCAACTGCGTTTACTAAGTTCTTTTTCCGTTAAAATATCTGTATAGAAACCTCGCACACCCATCTGTTCATACTCAGCCGCATCCTTCAACTCATTAATGGTATTTACGTAGCACACTGCTCCTGCCTGGCGCAAACTTTCCACTAAAGCACCACTCACCCGATTCTCTGGTAAAGTTACTGCCGTTATATCATTTTGCTGTACAAATCGAATGATCTGGTCATCTTTATCCTCTGTGGCGTAGAGCGTATAAATAACGGATGGATAGGGATAAATACTCCGCAACGTTTGCAGCATTTCTTCATTGTAAATTTGAGGAACAATACGGGACAAAAGCTCGGGGTTTTTCTCCTGTGCCTGACGGGTCAGTTGTGCAAACAACTGTTTGATTTGGGCAGGGTCCTGTTCTTTCGTATCGGTCACAATATAAGCATCCGGGTATGTTTCCAATAGATCCAATACATCCTTCCAATCTACTGGAGTATAGGAACCGTGTATGGGTGTGTTTTTAAATTGATGATAGCTCCAAGGTTTTCCGCCCTGTTCTGTAGCAACTGCGTGTTCCTGTTGCATTTGCTCTGTAAAAGATTCTGTCCATTCATGGCGCGCCACCAAATGTCCGTCCGAAGTAAACATCAGGTCGACCTCGAATACGCGGCTGCCTTTTTTATAATTTTCCACAAACGCTTCACGCGCATTAGTATAGGCCAAACCATCAACGGCTCCCATGGCATGCGAAATCACACGGTGCGTGGTAAAGCCAGTATGTTCTTCTGTAGATTGCCCTTTGTAAGCCAGTAAAAATGTGCCGATTAACATTAAAAGAATGACCGTAGCAATCAATCGTTTCATAGGGTGTCACATCCTTTTCGTACAGGTCAATACCCCACATACGCATACTCAAAACAACTGCCAGACGCAAAAACACCCTCCGGCTAAACCGAAGGGTGACTCTGGATTAATACGCGTTCTTGAAACCATTGCGAATCGTACGGAAAATAATTTTAATATCGAATAAGAGCGACCAGTTCTCAATATAGAAAATGTCATGCTTAATCCGTTCCTCAATAGATGTATCTCCACGCAACCCGTTGCTCTGTGCCCAGCCTGTGATTCCAGGACGAACATGATGCTTCACCATGTATTTTGGAATTTCCTCACGGAACTGATCCACATAATAGGGTCGTTCTGGGCGTGGACCAACGACACTCATATCACCCAGCAGGACGTTGAAAAATTGCGGCAACTCGTCGAGACTCGTTTTACGAATAAAAGTACCAAAACGTGTGCGTCTTGGGTCATTAGCAGTCGTCCAGCCCGTATCTTCAGTTCCAGGGGGCAGCACCTTCATCGAACGAAATTTGTACATTCGGAAGGTGCGACGGTTCAAGCCTACCCGCTCCTGCTTAAAAATGATTGGCCCTCTGGATGTAATCATCACACCAATCGCCACCCCTAGCATGATCGGAGAGGTCAGGAGAATCGCGAATAAAGAGAATAAAATATCGAACAGACGCTTAAACAATCGATTCCCCGCCACATCCAGTGGAATATCCCGTACATTGATCATCGGCATACCTGCAAAGTTGTCAAAGTACGGGCGAGCCGGCAAATAATCGAAAAAGTCGGGGATTATAAGCGTGCGCACTCCAGCTTTTTCACACATGTTGATAATCTTGGGGTACTTATCATGAGCATCCAGCGGCAGCGCCAGAATGACCTCGTCAATCATCAGACGCGACAGCGTAGCCTCCAATTGATCTAAGCCTCCAAGAATCGGGCGAAAATGCGCCTCTTCCTCTTCACTCCAATGCCGCTTATCATCCAGAAAACCCACTACCTCGTATCCCAGATCAGGATACTGTCCAAGGTTATGATAAAATCGTTGGCCTAGAGTACCCGCCCCGAGAATAAGCATGAATTGCTTGTTGTACCCTTTTTGACGGAGAGCTTTAAGAACTTGCTTCAAAAAAAATCGGTAAAACAAAATAAGCAGCACGTTTCCAACCATATAGATTGCCAAATAGGACCGCGAAATGTCGATTTGCTTCACGAAGAACATCACACTCAATAGCACGAACAGGCCAACGATATGAATCTGGGTGACGCGGAATACGTCGTCTGCAAACCGTTTTTTGCGTTTGGGCGAATAGAGCGAAAATAACATCCCCAACACTACAGCAATCAGGCCGTAGATTAAGCTCCAGCCTCCATATACTTGAATAGGAAGCGGTTCTTTATAGGTGATCCATTCACTTTCAAATTTGAAAAACCAAGCGATCAGAAAGGACAACTGAATGACCGCGAAATCCGCCACAATATATAATTGGGTTAGAAAACGCTGATTTCTGCGTATCATGCTTTCACCTCAGTACGAGATTGTTCCCCGCCGTCTGGCTTGACCGGTGCGGACAACTTATTTTTTAGAAAGGCCATTCCAAATTTCACGGTAATTCCCGCATATACAGCCATATTGGTGATCCAACTGTATTGCTGTTTATAATGCTTACGATGAAATACCCACATTGCTCTATGAAACTCATAAATAATTTTCAAAGGACGACGGCGCGCGCTGCCCCCTTTGATATGAATAATATATGTGCGCGGGTAGTAGTAAATGCCCCACCCAGCTTGCTTAATCCGGTAACACCAGTCAATATCCTCACCATACATAAAAAAGGTTTCGTCCAAACCCCCGACCTGGTCAATCGTCTCCCGGCGCACCAGCATAAAAGCACCTACCAGTACATCTACAGGATACTCATCGTCCGGGCTTAGATGCCCAAGTTGATATTGATTGTACTTCGGGTTATCCGGGTAACGCTTCGACCAGCCGAAAGCGTAGTAAAAAGAAGCTGACGGCGTTGGAAATCCTCGCTTACAAGCCTTGTCTAATGATCCATCCGGCAAGATGACCTTGCAACCCGATGCCCCCATCTCCGGATGCGTATCCATAAACTGAATCATTGTATCCAGCGTGTCCGGTTGCACCAACGTATCGGAGTTCAATAACAATACATAACGCCCGCTGGCTACTTCCATCCCCTGGTTGTTCGCCTTGGAAAAACCTGTATTATTCTTATTGGCTATCAACGTAATCTCCGGGTATGCAGCACGAATAGCCTCAACAGATCCGTCACTGGAGTGATTATCAATAACAATCACTTCATATCGGTACTGCGACTTTGACGCATACACCGATTGCAAACAATCCAGCGTCAATTGACACGTATTATAGTTGACGACCAGTATGCTTACATCCATATTTAAAACGCTCCTGACAAATTCAGTAATCTATTCTACTATCGCCTATTATAGCATACCGCGCAGACCACGGGGCGCAAAAAAGCACATAACTTGTAACCTTACATAGTTAGTAGAATTTCACAAAATTCGATTCCTGTCGCTCCAAAGTGCAAATATAGACAAACGAAACCATTTCGATCTATATATTGTTCATTGGGAGTCGTTTATTAGATTTTTGTAAAATCCTCGGTTGAGGTCTAAAATTCATCGTGGTAAGATATACATGGAAAAAGGGCTGGTGCCAGCCAGCCCCTGCGCAACCAACGCTCCAAGAGCGGACGGTTTTGGAACAATCAGGCCGAAAATAGACCCTTCCTTGCGGGGGCGGTCTATTTTCGTTTGTTAAACTCTAACAGTGTGACGATTAACGCCCCGAACGTCAGCATTAAACTGAGCGCCTCAAACACTGTCACAGGCTTCACCCCCCTCCTCGGGAGAGTTAGCCGACCGCCCTTGCCAGCTCTATCGGTTGCACGTTTCAATTATACTATATTTTTCCATAAAGGAACACGCATTCGATGGTATTTTATCTAGTATTCATTTGCACCTTTGACTATTTGACGCTCATATATGGAAAAAAGTTTCAATATTTTTCTTTCCATACCTCTATAACTTCCTCATTATGAAAACCAACTTATAAATCCAGTTGTCCAACCGTGACTGCCTATAAAATGGAGACTGCCAAATATATTTCATACGAGAAAATACGCCCTTTTGGTAGCTTTCCAGGAACTGATCCATATCTTTATACATTTGAGGAGACATGTGTTGTCCATAAAGTTGAATAAATTGCTGGGCTTGTTTGCTTAAAATATAGCGATTTTTTCCTTTTATAAATCTAATTAGTCTTTTCCTCCACTTGCTAACCCAGCCATCAGTAGAACCTCCCAACACATTGTTTTGATGCTGCCGATACAAAATGGACGGCTCGGGGTCAAAAACAACCTCACCAAAAGAGGAGGTGCATAAGTAAATCCACCAGTCATGCATAATAATGTTATCCAAAGAAGTCGGAATTCTCTTTTTCACGAGCTCGAGTGTTTCTTTATTGATCACCATGGTACAACCTACACACACATTCTCAATGAGAGCATTATAGAAGGATACAGGTCGTGGGATGTCAGCTGGCCATACTTTGAGTGGTTCCAATGATTGAGAGACCATTTGTGTAGCAGAACAGTACATCAGCGGCCGACTTCCATCCTGATCCCTGAGATGAGACACAGCCTGAGCGAGTTTATTCGGCATCCACACATCATCCTGATCACAAAAAGCGTAATAGTCGAATGTCTCAGACGATCTTTGAATCAAATCAAAAAAGCTTTTAATAACCCCTACATTGCTCTCGAGGCATAAAATAATCTGTTGAGGATAACGTTGCTTCAGCACTCTCAACTTGGCAACCGTATCATCTGTCGAGCCATCATCACGAATTAGAATCTGAACTTCTACGTCTTTTTGATTGATGAGACTTTCTATTTGCTCATCTAAATAAGCTGCTCCATTATATGTAGACAATAAAATTTGTATGTTAGGTCTGTTCAGAGTAATGACCTCCTTCTTTTAGAATGTGTAATAGAGGGACAATAGGTTCCATCTGCTTATACATTATAATGCTCAGCGTCCTTAATCAACATAGGCTTTAATATAATAAAATCTCCCAATCATGAACTGATGGGAGATTGTTGATATTTATAATAAGGTTTTAATTACTCGGATTTACTAAGACATTCCTGCAAAAAATCACGCAATCCCTCACGCCAGTCGCGCAAATCATTTAACCCGTTGGTTCGGATCGCTATATGCTCCATAACAGAGTTGCGTGGCCGCGCTGCCGGTCTGGGGAATTGCTCTGTGCTGCACGGCTCCAATTTCGCTGTGATCTTGGCATCTAATATTTCCGCCGCATCCTGTAAAATAGCTTGCGTAAATTCATACCAGGTACAGGAGCCACTATTGGATGCATGGTATACGCCATACTTCTCCGTTTGAATCAATTCCGCCAAAAAACGTGCCAAATCCACTGTATAGGTAGGTGAACCCTTCTGATCATTCACCACCTGCAGGAGCGGCTTCTCCTGACCAAGCTTCAGCATCGTTTTGACAAAATTGTTCCCGTGCAATCCATAAACCCAAGATGTACGAACAATAAAATACCTAGAGGAAAGTGTTTGGGTCAATACCTCTCCCGCCCGTTTGGACTTTCCGTAGATACTCTGCGGATTGGTATTATCGTACTCATGATATGGCTGCTTTGCCGTTCCATCGAACACATAATCTGTACTGATATAAACCAGCTTGGCTCCAACCTTTTCCGCAGCCAGCGCCATATTACGTGTACCTGCCGCGTTGACTTGATAAGCCCCGTCTACATCGGTCTCCGCTGCATCCACAGCCGTATACGCTGCACAGTGGATTACGGCGTCAGGTTGATATTGTCCTACAATCTTCACCGTCTGCTGCAAATCCGTAATATCTAATTGTTCGCGATCGTAACCCAGGACATCATGTCCTTGCTCCTGAAAAACCTTTACTACGTCTTTACCAAGTTGACCGGATGCTCCAGTAACCAATACCTTCATTCTACTCATCCCCCAAGCGGGAACCGTACTGCTTTGCATAGTATTGTTGATATTCGCCAGATTGAATGCGAGTCCACCATTCTTCATTGTCCAGATACCAGCGAATCGTTTCTTTAATGCCGGTTTCAAAAGAGTGCTTTGGCTTCCAGCCCAACTCATTCATCGTCTTCGTTGGATCAATGCCATAACGGCGGTCATGACCTGGACGATCCTGCACATACGAAATCAGAGATTCTGGCTTGCCCAGCTCCTCCAATACCGTTTTGACGATATGCACATTTGTCCGCTCGTTATTTCCCCCGATATTGTATACTTCACCCAGTTTACCCTGATGAATGACCAGATCAATTGCACTGCAATGATCCTCTACATACAACCAGTCGCGAATGTTCAAGCCATCCCCGTATACAGGTAGCTGTTGATCGCTCAGTGCACGTGAGATCATTAGCGGGATCAATTTTTCAGGAAACTGGTATGGACCATAGTTGTTAGAACAACGCGTGATATTCACTGGTAAACCGAAGGTTTCATGATATGCACGAACTAGCAGATCGCCACCTGCCTTGGATGCAGAATAAGGACTATTAGGCTGCAACGGAGTTTCCTCCGTAAACAATCCTGTTTCTCCCAGAGAACCGTACACCTCATCTGTTGATACCTGTACAAACTTGGTCACGTTATATTTCTTAGCTGCGTCCAGTAGCACTTGCGTACCCAATACGTTTGTTTTCACAAATACTTCCGGTTCCAAAATACTCCGATCCACATGTGACTCCGCTGCAAAATTAACTACCACATCGATTCCCTGCTGCATCAACTGATCAATCGCTTGTGCATCGGTAATATCTATTTTGATGAAGCTATGTTTGGGGTTATTTTCAATGGATTTCAAATTTTCCAGGTTACCTGCATAGGTAAGTGCATCTATATTTACAATTTCGTAATCTGGATGGTGTTTTAACATATACAATACAAAGTTACTGCCTATAAATCCGGCCCCGCCGGTGACAAGAAGTTTCATACAGACCTCCTAAACCTTATTATTCGTCTAATCAAAATTAATGTCTGCGTCAGCCAGTGCTGGATGCTTCTGATCCTTCTCCGAAAGAATAGCATGAGAAGTTGGCCAATCAATCCCTAGTGCAGGATCATTCCACAGAATTCCACGATCATTTTCAGGTGAATAATACTCGTCTACCTTATACAGCACTTGAGTGTTAGGAACAAGCGTACAGAACCCATGAGCAAAACCCTTAGGCACCAGTAGCTGACGTCTATTATGCTCGCTTAAGATGACTCCGACCCATTGACCGAACGTCGGAGAACTTTTACGAATATCCAAAATCACATCGTAGATAGCTCCAGAAAGCACACGAATGAGTTTGGTCTGTGCTTTAGGATTAAGCTGGTAATGCAAGCCACGAATCACACCGGCTTCTGCAGACAAGGATTGGTTATCCTGAATAAAAGCATGGTCTATTCCGTTTTCTTTCATGATCTGTTCATTGTAACTTTCCATAAAAAAACCACGGTGATCACCATGAACCACGGGTTCAATGATTTTTGCATCTTCTAGTTTCAAAGGGATTACCTTCATTTCGTTCTCATCCTCCCTTTATTTTAAATCTTTAGCTTTCCAAACTCTTCACCAAACACGATATCCTTAGCCAATTCATTAGCTCGCGCAAGAGATGGGTGAGTTCCTGCATCTGTCCACCAGCCTTGAAGAACATCGTACGTCAATGTTCCATTAGCAATATATGCATTGTTAACATCAGTGATCTCAAGTTCTCCTCGAGCTGAAGGTTCGAGCGTTTTTACAATTTCAAACACACTATGATCGAACATATAAATGCCTGTTACAGCATAATCACTTTTTGGTTCTTTAGGTTTTTCTTCAATTGACACAATACGCTCCCCTTGAAGCTCGGCCACTCCAAAACGATGTGGATCCTGTACCTGTTGAAGAAGAATTTTTGCACCCGTGGTTTGATTACGAAAATTATCCACGAAAGGTGCAATATCATCTTCAAACACATTATCGCCTAAAATAACAACCATTTGATCATCACCTACAAATTGCTCAGCCAGATCAAGAGCTTGTGCGATCCCGCCTGCCTCATCCTGAACTTTATAGGTGAATGTTACTCCCATTTCACGCCCGCTACCAAGAAGGTTAACGACATCTCCCATATGCTCTTTACCTGTAACGATAAGAATATCTTGTATGTCAGCTTGCTTGAGCTTGGATACGGAGTGGAAAATCATTGGATATTTACCCACAGGCAGCAGATGTTTATTTGTTACTTTGGTTAAGGGGTAGAGGCGAGAGCCTGTACCTCCTGCAAGAATTATACCTTTCATTGCTCCTCCTTAATTACTTTCAGATTATTTTTGGTATCATATTTGCGCAAATATAAGTTTAGCAATATTTTAATAAGTAGTAGATTTCCTCGAAGTGGGCTAATCTTAGTAGGTACTTTCCCCTTTGGATATGAACGTTCAACAGGAATTTCCGTAACTTTATAGCCTAATTTGGGCGCTTTAACTGACAAATAGCCCAACAGCTCATAAGTCTCGAAAACATCTCTAAAGGGATGTAATTCAGGATCTTTTAAAAATCGAGCAGAATGGGCTCTAAATCCATTGGTAGTGTCTGTATAATGATATCCTGCAACTAATGATATAAACGGGGCATGAATAAGTTTAATAGCAAGTTTTCTTGATACAGGAGTATTTATTTCCTTACCTCCTGGTACATATCTTGAACCTTGCACAAAATCATAGCCTTCATCAAGTTTCTTAATGAATTCAGGAATTGATTCAACACTATCTTTATTATTCCCATCCACAGTAATGATGCCCTCATATTGCTCTTGTAATGCGTAAGCGAACCCTATCCGTAATTGTGCACTCAACTTACCCTTATCTTTTTTCACTAGGATAGCTCTTACACGATTATCTAAAAGAAATGATTCATCCAAAGAACCATCGGTGCTCCCACCATCTAAAATGATAATATCAACAGTTTCTGCAAGTGATTTTAACTTGCTAAGCTGCTTTTGAATTTTAATTCCCTCATTAATAACAGGAATACAAACACAGTATTTACTACCTTTTGACTTGAACTCTTTAAGCTCAAAATTAGGTATTGACCAATTTTCATTTTGTATAGCATTCATTGGTAGGATTTTCCCCTTAATTATACATAAATTTCTGAAGCATATTTTAGGGCCCGCTCAACTGTTCCAGCATTCGAATTGTCCCCGTTCTTCATTTCAATAGACACCCAGTTTTTATATTCGTTTTCTTTTAGCACCTCTGCTATTTCCCTATGTGGTGACACACTTCCCTCGCCACCGACCTTATTAAGATAAGGTTCGCTAATATGAAAATGACTCAAATAAGGCATACTTTTTTCAATAGCAGAAGAAATATTTTCGTTATTTAAAGTAAGAGCGCCCGCATCCAGATGCAATTGAAAACCAGCATGGTTTACTTCCTGAACCAATTGTATACCTTCATCACTATTCGTAATGAAATCACAACCATATTGGGATGGATTAGGCTCTATACATAAGGTTACATTTTCTATAACAGCAGCCTCAGCAAGTTCCGCAAAAAATGGAATAGCAATGTCCAGTTGCTCACTCTTAGACAGTCCATTGGAAAGTCGGTTCTTAGGAGATCCAAATACCAGCGCTTTAACTCCTATTTTTCCCGCCAAGTCCATTATACCCAGTACATATTCCTTTAGCTTGTTACGAGATTCAACATTTGAAAACAAATTCAGCCCATGCTGTCCAAATAATAATGATTGCATAGCAATTAGTTGAATATTTCTTTGTTCCCAATATTGCTTAAATTGTAGTAATTCGTTAGGTCCGCAATCTAATGGTCGTTCCCAAAATTTAGTAGGGGCAATTTCTAGTCCACGAATGCCAAGTTTATTAAGCAACAGAATGATCTCTTCATCCTCATTACTATTCCACGCAATATTGGAAATAGAAAGTTTCATTAAAGAGCCCTCTTTTCTTCCTCAATAAATGCTTTAATCTCCTGTAGAACTTCTTTCTTAGATTTCATATATTCTTTATTGTCACGGTCACTGAAAATATGAGAATACAAACTCCTCATATCATATAAAACAGGCTTCTTCTCCGTTTCATTGGAAAAGTTAATATTCAGTCCAGCCCGAGCAATTTCTTTTGCACTCACAGGCTCTGTAGCAAAATTCACTATGCGTAGCGAATTATCAAGTGCGATTTGAATATCATCCCACAAATGGTTCATATTATAAAATTGAAATTCACTTAGGTGATGAGTTAGATGTAAAGCATTGTCGTGAATTAAATCATAAATGAAGTTTTTCTTAAGTCCTTTGCCAAATAGACCAGGGAGACGAATAATCAAATGGTCATGAAAAGTTTTGGTAACGAATTGTTCTAAATAAAAGCGATGTTTTCCGTAAGGTTCTGCTGTTTCTGTTTGTATATTCGCAGACTCATCAACTTTAATAGGAGTACTATATACATCAACTGTAGAGATGAGCACAAACTTTTGAGCCTTGACCTCTTTTAAACAGGAAATAAGTTGATTAATATTAGCGAGATCTTCCTCTGGAGCTTGATTAGCCTTCCATTTCACAGCTGGTGCAGCCGCACATACCACTAAATCATATTCCATGCCTTTAATAGACTCAATATTGGACGAATTATATAACTCATCAAATGTGGTCTGTGCAAGTAAAGTGGAGCCTACATACCCAGTAAACCCTACAAGACAATTTTTCTTCACAACACTCTCTCCTTCCTTATTGACCAGAAGCACTCTCTTTTTCTTTAATTAATTCTAGTCTAGGCTTTTTCTCTTTATACATTTCTACAGACTTGGTACTGTAAAAAGGACGATTTTGGATTTCAATTAATATACGCGAAGTGTACTCCCCAATAATTCCGCCAATAAAAAACAAACCAGCAAAACCAAGAGAGATTAAAATCATAAGTGTAGTCCAACCTTGTACTACTGACTGATTAAAAAAGTAATTATATAAAGCGTACCCTCCCATGAACAAGGAAAATAAGAAAAATACACCTGTAAGAAGATGAGCTGCTCTTAATCCAAAATGAGAAAAGGAGACCAATGCATCTACAGCTAATGAAATATTCTCCCGATTTACTTTCCTACCCGTCAGTCTATTTACGGCCTTGTAGTTAATCAAATTTTTAGAATAACCTGTAAGCTCATAAAGCGCTTTTCTATACCTTACTTTTTCCTTCAAATTTAGCATAGCGTTTAAAGCACGACGCGTTACTAAGCGTGCTGTCTCCGTAGAAAGAGATAAATTCAAGTAAGACACCCTATTCAGTATTCTATAAAACATTCGAGATTTCCAGCCAGCTTGTCCAGAGGTAGCAGCGACTATATCAAACCCTTTTCCGGTTGCCGTTTTAAACATCTCGTAGAGCAGGTCCAAATTAAAATCAATAAATAAAGACTCAATTTCAAACACAAAGTCACCCATTGATTTATTAAGTCCGGCCATCATAGCATGCTCAACACCATGTTTTCTGGACAGATTAATAATCGTAGTGTCCCCATAAATATTTTCCATAGCACTATGTGCGTTCTCCAGCGTCTTATCTTGGCTAAAATCGTTAACCAGTATGATCTCATAGTGTTGAAAATATGTCATCATGGTGCGATCTAATTCAGTTAATGCCTGCACAATTTCGTGCTCATTATTGTGCGCATACAGAACAGTAGAAACAAAAACCTGCTCTTTCATAGTACTTCCTCCAAATCATAGATGGTGTTAAACTTTCCAGAAAAAACAGATACAAATCTCGGGTTTTCTGAAAATTCCTTAATAACGGTAGGTCGAGAATCATCAAGTTCTGAAGCACTAATCAATGCTTTTACAGCAAATAGAGATTTTTTGTAGGTTATTTGAATTTCAGGATTAAGATACTTTTTAGCCAACTGGCTCATTCTTGTCCAAGCTGTGTAAGGTCTAACCGAACAAGTGTTACAATTGCTTAATTGTCTTACATTACAAGCATCATTGTATTTCTGACAAGAGAATTCAGGTAAAGCGTTAAAAGACGACTCATGCGGAGTATGTCCAACAGATGTAAGAGAATGATACCCACTTTCTCCAAAAGGCATCAAAGAAAAAAAAGGCCCATCCATTACAGTAATGCCTACATTTTGAACGTTTTCGGTTACTCCTGTCATAATCACTTCACATATTTCATATTTTGTTGAAAATAACTCATAGTCAAACTTACTTAAAATCTGGTTAATACTCGCATAGGTTGCATTAAGTATGTTGGTAGCTGTACAATCAGATCCATCAGTGAAACGAAGTGCATAGCGTTCCTCTTCAATGCTCACTTTATCAATTAGTTGATTGAAAAACAGCGACACATTTTTAAAACCCTGTAACTTCTCCATATACCAATTACGAATTAAATTAGCATCATAGCTATATTCCATCGTTTCGAATGCTGCTTCCACTGTTCCTGGATTAAAATATACTCTGCTGTTAACCTCTACCGCAGGTACTTCAACATAATCGCAGAAATGTTGAAACTGCTCAGCATTTGTTAAGGAATCATTCGCTGAAATCGCATATATTTTCTTAAATCTATCGTTTATAGCAAAAGAAAAATCACGGACAAACCGTTCGTAATAATGAGCAGATTTTGCAGCAGTAGAAACACTTCTTGGGTAATGATACCCGTTGTGAACTCTCGCTTGGTTAATATAACTCGCACGTTGTAAAGGTTTGTCATCAAATTCAATTACAGCTATTTTCAAATCTTTTTTTGCTAATAAGTGAGCAGCATATAGACCGTATATTCCAGCGCCAAAGATAACATAATCGTAATTCAAAAAAGTCATTCCCCTTTTGTTAGTGCCACTTTTTTATATATTTTTAGCTAATAAAAAATAATAACAGTTCCAACAATCAGTAAGATAATGCCTACAAGTTTAAAAGCGGTTATTGGTTCGTGAAAAATCAAAACAGACACCGCAACAATACCTAGTGTAGTCAATGCCTGCGATACAGGTGAAATCCTCCCCAATTCCCCCCGAGACAAAGCAAAGATATAGAATACAAAGCTAACACCATATAAAATTGCTCCAAACCAAATATAAGGTGAGGTAGACAACTTTATAAGTGACTGCAAGCTAATTCCGGTAAAACTCAATACATTTATTCCATGCTTTAAAGTGATTTGAGCGACAATGTTAAAAAGCATTGCTAAAAAAAGCAACAATAATAGCATTATGATCCCCTAACAGTTTATTTATTGTTTATTCTATCACTTGTAAAAAAAATTTGCATTATGAAGAATTATGTCAAAACATCAAGGCAAAATTGCAAAAGACTCAATTATTTTATGGTAAATAAAAATTTGGAAATTTCAACTTTTGAATATCTTTTTTTAAGATTAAGCTGAATCCAAGGTTCATTAATGGAAAAGTCCAAAATGTTATTTTGGAATAAAATTATTGAGTTATTACGATGAATTCCTGAATGTCAGTTATTATCGCTAAAATCTGCTGCCGTAATATTTCAAAATTTCAAAAGTATATCTAAGAATATTATTAAAGATGAAATTCCGATTGATAATAAGTCTTGAAGTTATTGACGACAATAATGTCTCTAGTTTGAAAGTAAACAACAAATTACTGCCAATTTTTAGAATAGATCCTCAAGGTATTTTCATTTAAATAGTATAATGACCAAAAAAATAGAAAGTAAATTTTAAATTAAGATAAGGAACGATAAAACCAAGTTGAGGAAAAGAAGTATAAAAATAATTTCCCTTTTTATCAGAAACAGTTGCACCCCAAGAAATATACTTGTTCTTCCACTAACCCCAATGAAACAATAGGTAATAACAAGTGGTCTTTGATGGAATTCTCTTTAAGTGCATCAATGGTTAACAGAACATGATAGGAAGCATCAATAATATTTATATTTGAGTATGGTTTTAGATTAGAAGTTCTTACGAATATAGTTTTTTGAATTCTTTGCATTTAGTTCCTCTATTAGTAGCACATAATGAGCATGAAATACATAAAGTATGATGCATGCTCTTATGTGCCCTCTATCAGTCAATTTACTAGCTTAACCAAATTAATAGAGTTAATTTTAACTTTTACATTTGCTTTATCTCCAATGTCGAATCTTAGTTCATTGTGGCTATTTTTTAGCCAGTCAGGATCCGAACCTAAAGGAATTAATAATTGACCACTAACCACATTGAATAAGAAAGAATGATCTTCATCATATTTCTTACTTTTTCTGTTACTACTATTCCAAAATAGTTGGCCTTGGAAGGGTTCCTGAGATCCTATAATATTGAGGTCAATTAATAAAAAGTCAGCATCTTTTCCTTGCATAGAGGAATCAAATTTAAAGCTCACATATGGATCATTACCGTTGGTCACTATACTCCCATCTGCTTCTTTGATAATCTCATTAGATTCTGACAATGACATATAGTCGTCCGGTAAAGATTGAAATCGATCCTTCATTTCTTTAAAGTTTCTTCCCCAAGCAACTGGTAAAGATTGTAAATCCTTTTGATGAAAAACTGCTCTTAATTCGTTTTCATCGGTATCAGTTGTACCATCATAAGCTTTAGTTTCCAACATTCTCTGCTTGCTCACCAAAAATTGAAGAGAATTATATTGATAGTATACGTAGTCTCTTTCTAAAAACCATTTATATAATCTATAGGCACGAATTGAAGCGGGGCCTCCATCATGCCTTATTGCTGGACCAATAAAAACTAATGGCGGTGCTTCTTTATCAAGATTTTTTATCATTTTTTCTTGAATCTCTTTATTGGCAGCAAGATAATCTGCAGAGTAGAAAGTAGGAACCTTTTTGTTAGTTATCTCATAAAAAAGCGTTCGATTTGTTAAATCAGCATAAGTCTCTCCTGTTTTCAACATTTTTGAGAGTACTGTTTTAAAATCCAACATCTCTTGCCATCTTTCCTTAGCAATAAATCCCTCACCAACATCCGGAAGACCCTGTTTTGCACCATTTACAAAAATAGCGTTCTCTGGCACTACCATTGGTTGTACTAGTTTTTCTGTAATTCTAAAAGCCTGCTGCTGTCCGAAAGTTGCCACAGAACCTAACAATATTGCAAATACGATTAAATATATATGATGAACTGCACCATTAAACTTATTTTTAAGAAAAAAGACATACAGAGCTGGTATTAAAAAAGAAAAGCATATAAAAGTAATTGATCCGGAGCGATGCATTGAACCAGAATCTAAACGACCTAAGCTATATCCGGTAATTAATATTAAGAATATAATCGATACAATACAATATAAAATCATGAGATAAGTTTGATTTTCTTTATTGAAAGACACTGCTTTTTTCACATTAAAAATCATTAATCCCACAAAAAGAAGTAGCGTGAATAACCATCCTCCAATTCTAATAGCTTCCCAAAGCAATCTATTCAGTTTATCGTAAGGGAAGGGCTTAGGAAACCATTCTGGAGAAGTTTGGGATTCAGAAAAAAGACTTATCCCGTATGCCAGTGTATTAGCAGAACCATTATCAAGAATAAATTGAATAGTCCCCAATAATGTTGGGAGTAACATTGCTAATATACAAAGTTGAATTACCAATAAAGCACAAAATAATAATTTGTGTTTAAGAAATACCTTACTCCATAACTTAAGCTTTATCGTCCTATATAACATCACACCAAACAGAGGAAAAAAGGCTACTGTTAAAGCCGCACCCATGGATGGATTATACAAACAATGAATTAAAGACATCCAAAAATAAAGAATGACCCACTTTACAGGATTGGAAAGTGTCTTTTTGTGAAAAAGAATTAGCACATAAGGAACAATTAAATAAGTTCTGTTCATACCTGATTCATATAATATCGGTAAAGAAAATACAATAAATAAAAAGGCCCATTTAGAGCCATATAATTTTTTTATAAGCAACACTACCAGGGCACCCATAATTATAGGAAATGCAACAAACGTATAGTTGATACTTGATAGATTTCCATTAAAAACGTAGTCATTAATAAGACTATACATTGGACCCATTATTCCCTGAATTGACATTATATCTACATTGAGCTTCAATCCATAATTCAACATCTGTTGCAAGGGCATGAAAATTTCGCCTAAATGGAAATCATCTGAAACAAAGCCACTATAAACAGGAGTGGAGTACAACATAATGATCGTCATCGGTATTAATGAAGGCCAGAATATGTAATCCCACACATTACTAACTTCACATTTTCTGTGTTTTAAAATCAAAAGAACAGTGTAAATAAACAGTATAATAGCTATAGAAGCCATAATAGCTAATGTATAATTATTTCTATGCAATTCAATTTTATTTCCTGTCTGATATACACCAAACACTAACACTAACGTTATAAAAGGAAGAATTAATTGAGATAAATACATTAAGGTTTTTGTCAGAGTGGTAAGTACGCGCTCTTTATAAAAGTAAATTACAACTTGAATCATCCAAACTAACAGAGTCAGAACTTCCGGGAAAAACTGCGCTAATTTGTAAGAAGAATTCGGGTTAACAAAGCTAAAGACGAAAAGCAGCGTTATAATTGCGAAATAAGTAAAAGTAAGAGATACAATAATACTTGTAAAGACTTGCTCTTTATCTGTTGTATCATTTTTTTTACATTCAACAACAAAATAGGTTATAAACATCAAAATAGAAATATAAATGAAAGAACTATTCCCACTAAAAAAATAAAAACTGACCGCGTAAAATAAGAGAAAGAAGCAGACCAATAAATTTTTGGATACGAAAAGTCCTGCTGGACTCATTTGTAATTCCGTTATATTTTTTTTATTCACAAAATATATTAAGGGAATTAAAAACAAACAGAAGCAGAGAATGAAAAAGTAGATTATCGAATAATCCAAACTCTTAAATTGATCAGACCATACGATGTTGCCTGCAATGATGTCATGATAAACTTGCTTGCCGTTAGCATAAACCTTTAAAAAAAACACGGTTGAAATTAGCGATATAAGTACAGCCAACACACTTGATATTAAAAGGTGCATTGAGGATTTAGGAAGAAAGGACTTCAAATTGCTCATGCTCAGGCTCCCTCTTGTTCTTATGAAGTAATTTTAAACTTAAAAATTTCTTTTCAACTAGATGCCAAGATAAATACGAACAAGCCAAACAAATAATAAAAGAAATAGAAAAATGAAAAAAGGTATTCATTTTGCCACCACCGAAAATCCATATAACAAATTGTTGAACAGGAAATGCGTAAATATACATACCGTAAGTAAAATCACCATACTTATTTATTTTATACATTTTTATTTTCTGAGAATAAGCAAAACAAATAATAAGATAGCTCCCAAAGATCATAAAAACTTCTTTCAAACCACCAAATTTAAAACTTATTAATATAACTATAAAAGAACATAGCATTAGCTTTCTCGAAATAATAATTTGATCTCTATAGCAATACATAACCGTACCTGCCAAGAAATAGCCTAAGAGATAATTTGCGCTACCCATACTTATCCCGTAAAAGTTATAATTATCAAAAATATGAGGAGAGAATATATTTAGATATAAAACCAGTACAAATAAAAGCAATAGGGTTTCGCGAGTTTTATGACTAAACCAGCCAATAGATCCTATAATCAAAACCAATGCATAAAATAGAACCTCATAAGGCAAAGTCCACAATGAGCCATTTACTGAATTGGGATAAATGTTTCCAGTAAAAACACCTGGTAATTCATAGTAAACAGGGAAAAGGAATGAACTCTTTAAATAATCATATGTCTGAGGATTAGTTAAATAATCATTTAAATTATTATTAGTTACAACAGCTCCAATGATGAAAGTTGAAAACAAAACGGCACAAATCAAGCCCGGAAAAACTCTTAATATTCTATTGAAAACAAACCTAAACTTACTATGCGTTTTATTAAAACTCATACTTATTAAAAAGCCACTAATAACAAAAAAAATGGCAACAGATACTCCTCCAAGTGGCCACTGGCCATTTGTTATTTTAGCAAAAAACTCATTTGCATTCCCTGAGATTGGATAAGAATGCGAAAGCAATACCATAACTGCAGCGGCAAGCCTCATAAAATCAAAATTATTCTCTTTACCAATCATTCGATTTTCAAGTAGTGCTGATTTCTGGCTCAAATAATCAACTCTTTCATTAGAATTATTACTCCCAACACAAGTACATCTATAGATAATGTAAAAAAGAAAAAATCCTACATAGGAAAGCAGGATTCATCTGTCCAAATTTGCTAATAGAATATTTATAAAAATATGCTAATTCACATCGAATCTATCTTTTTGAGGCTTTGAACTTAAGAATAAAATAAATTAGCTTCTTTCCCATTTTCAAAGAACCTTTATTATTGTTTCTAAGTTTAGTCAAAACCTTCCATCCAATTGTATTTCTCATGTTCATTAATTCTGTTTCCAATTGGTTAAGTTGGTTATGGTACTCATGTGATGTTATATTACTATCATGAGGGAAATAATATTTTAAGGATACAAGAAGATCAGCATTATCAAATACAGTTATTGTTTTAATCGGCTCTTTAGAACTCTCGAACCTATCGTACAATTCTTTATATTGAGCTACCATCTCTAATTTTGTTTTAAAGTTATACTCACTAATATTAATTTTAATTTTAGCCAGTTCATTTTGCCCATGATCAATAATTTCATCCATTTTCTTCATAACATCGCTTAGTTCAAGAGATTGGGATACCCATCCACCGCCTACCTTATTAACTCTTTCCTTAAGGGCTCCCATAGGAGTAACCAGAACAGGTATATCATGCAACCACGCTTCAGTTAACGTATAAGAAAAAGTCTCTGGCCATGGAGATAACAAACAAATTAAATCCAGATCCAGTTGTTTTATAATATGGCTCAGTTCTTCTCTTTTGTACTCCCCATGCTTATGGAGATTATTTTGATTCAATAAATTTAATTTTTGATCTCCCAGACCACCAACTAAATGCCAATTAATATGATTCCTAGGGTACTTTGTGATCAATTTATAAATCAAATCACTACCTTTATTAGGTGCAAGCCCGCCTAAAAATCCAATATTCCATTCTTTAATTTCTTTTTCCTCTGATTTCACATATGAAATTTCAGAGCCTGTTAAATTATTCTCAATAGTAACTCCATGTTCGATAGCAGAAATCTTGTTTTCTAAAGAAGGAAAGTACTTTATAAATAAATCTTTTGAAAAATCACAAGGTGTAATAAATTGGTCTACTTTACTAGTCATACCTTCAACTTTTTCTCTCCATTTCTTTATAAATGGAGTATGAAATCCATAAGCAGCTCTCAAGGAGGAATTGAATTTTTCTTCTTCATTTCCACTTTCTAAAATGTACTTATTATTCTCATCCAATAAATTCACTTTAGGACTGAATAAATAGTAATCATGTAAAGTGAAAATTACTGGTATATTTAATTTATGAGCAATATGAGGGATATCAAAAGAATGCCTGATCAAATGATGTATATGCACAAGGCTAATCTCAAAAGTCCCCAAGATTTTTTCTACAATTTCACTATATTCTTGATGATGAAAATGTTGTATAGAGATAGAATCACGTAAAGGAAAATGATACTTTGCAATAAAATCACCCTTAAGATACTGCTTTAGCACCAACTCATTTCCATTCGTCACTAATACAAAAGCGTAATAATCTTCTAACTCCGATACAATATCCTTAACATGATACTCCGTCCCACCAATTGGCTGAGTATAGCTCTCGTCAAAGAAATTGTGAAGAACATAAAGTATATTGCCGCGGGTTTTGTAAGAATCAACATAATGTGGTAATCTAATGTTTATATTTTCATGTATACGTTTCAATGGATTTTTAACAATGAAATCATGAACATTTTTATCGTAATAAGGATATCTGGCATTTAAAGTTTTTAAATTTTTATTTAATAAGGCCAGTTTGTCACCTTTAAAAGACATAGATCCTTTATGGTATATAAATGTGTGATCATCAATCACATTTTTATAGCCATGCTCAATAACTCTGCAACAGAAATCATTTTCTTCTGCATACCCTTTACCAAATGTCTCCTGATCGAACAATCCGACTTCATCAATGATCACTCTTTTAATATACATACAAAAACCAACTGCGGTAGGCACTTCAGGATATTCTTTCAGAGAGATATTTTCAATAAAGTGTGCGAAGCTTTCTACTGTATAACCCTCGGGAATTGAGTTATCTTCTAAAAATTTTGGAACAGAGCAAATACTTCCATTGTTTGTTAGTGGTGTGACTGTTGCAATAGATTCATCTAAATATGCAACTTCTTTTAACTTTTCCAACCATCCAGCTGTAACGACCGTGTCACTATTCAACAGTACTACGTCGTCCTGCGAGAAGGACATACCTCTGTTAACTGTACCTACAAAACCTAGATTTTTTTCATTTTGTAGAATAATTAAACCTTCCTGTTTATCTAGGGTAGCGAGATATTCATTCACCTTAGAATCAGGACTGCAATCATTAATAATTACAACTCTATTTTCTTTTAAATTAGTGTAACGAAATAATGACTGTACACATTCTTCTAATTCTTCCGGTGCATTATACACAGGAATAATAATATCACAGGATCGCACTTCCATTTTTAATTCTCACCTTTTTCTAAATTCTTGAAAAGCTCTAACAAATGGATTTTGATTTAGTTTTTCTTGTAAGCTCGTAATAAGCTGTTCATGTTGCACCAACTGCGCTTTCAAGTCTGCAAGTGTTTGTTCTTTTTGTGAGATATTCTCTTGTAAAACCGCTAAATGCTCATCTTTTTCTTTTAAAGAGTCATGGCACAACGAGATATAACGATTATTCTCCTCTAATTGTCCATCTTTCTCAGTAATTGTAGCATGGCACTGTTCAATATATTCAGTGTTTTTCAACAGTTCCTTGTCTTTCTCGGCTACCACCTTATGACAATGCTCTATATATTCGAGGTTTTGTGCCAGTTGTTGATCTTTTTCCTGAATTGCGGCTTCGTAATTTGCAATTACATTTTGGCACTTACCATACTCAATTCTAACCTCTTCATTAGTCATTTCAACTACTTTACTCTCATAAACAGCCAAATTAACTTCATTATTTTGCAAAACATCCAGCGAGATAGTCAACAGATTATTGGTTTGCACAACAAAGTCATCATTAATAAAATCAGTTTCATCTAATTGAAGTTGTAAATTGCTCAACAAAAATAAAGACATATAACTAAAAAACGATTCTTGTCTATACCCTTCAATGGTTGCCTCAAAAAACTCATGAACCATACTCTGTGTGATTTCATTTTCCGCAAAAAAATGATAGAAGCTTGCTTCACATGAAAGGCCACGGAACAAATTCAATTCATAAAGTAAATAAAAATAATAAAAACTAAATCTTAATGGATCTAGAAAATAGCTTTTAGAAGGGATACTGAATTCAAAATCAATAAGGTTGAGTTCCCCTTTATCTACCAATATATTGGATGGGGTTAAATCAAAATGCACCATTTTTGTCGGCTGGTCGGTTTCCTTATCAACCTCAACCAGCTTATTTAATATTTTACGATTGTTATCAGACAAACTTAATAAAGAAGTTAACTCACTATAGTTTTCTAATGCTTTGTGTGCGTAGTTACTATTATCATCTATTTCTAGAATCGGTATCTCTATATTTGCAAAGCGATTCAGTAAGACTCCAGTATTTCGAAAGTCTGAACGAACATGATCAATAACATCTTCTAAATTATTTAAAGAAAGCTTGTTGACTGTCCGCTGCAATCTGGACTTGAGGGAAATGCCTGGCTTAAATTCTTCAAATGAAACATAACGATTGTTGATTCTTAACAAATCAAAAGGTTGAGGAGCTTGACCCCAACCACTTATTTTATCAAGAATTTTATATTCACTAACGATCTTCTCCTGGCGTCCCTTACGATCCCTTAAAAATTTAGCAACTAGGGTAGGCTTGGCTTCGTGGTTTTTAAAAATAAGCACTGTGCATTTTCCATGCGTAATCTTTTTCCCCTGAGGATTAGATAATAAAAGAAATTGAAGTGTCGAAGGCTTAATTTCGAAAAATCGGTTCCAGTTTGTTTCTACATAATTTTTAATCTGAGGTATCATTAGTTCTCCTCCTTACGAGCAAAGATACTATAAGAAGCAGGAAATGGACTTAACTGTTCATATTCGATTAGAAACTTCTCCAAATCATTTACACGTTCACTAATTGAAGAGCTGGATTTTGTGTAACGTAAAAATTCGACTAAATAGCTTGATACGTTTTTTTCGGACAGACTGTACAGAAACTCAATCCTTTTGTAATCTGGATGCGGATAAAAAAAGTCAATGTTACTGAATCCTGAAATCTCCAACAGTTGCTGATAACCCTGCTTTGTGTACGTATAAGTACTATATTCATTTTTATTCCACTTTAAACTTATTTCATTGGCTTCTTCTCTACTCAAATAACTAATATATTTGATCCCCGTATGATCGTCAGGTTCGCCAAGCAAATATTTTAGCCCCAGAGCGTTTTCAATCCCAATGTATAGATAGCCTCCAGGTTTGAGTAAACTGTAAGCTATTCTTAAAGCCTCATTCTGTCTTTCTTGTGGATTCTGGCCCAGATCATTAAGTCCCACCCACTCTAATACCCCATTAAAGGAAACTAAGTCAAAACTCGCTTCTTTAAAAGGATGCTTAAATATGTCCGCGTGAATAACCGTAATATTTTCTATATTCTCTTGCTTTGCTCTGGTAGACAGAAATTGAAGACGGTCTAAGGTTCCATCCAATGCAACAACATGTTTAATATTACGTGCAAGCGGAATGGAAATAGTCCCCCAGCCAGCCCCAATATCCAGTGCTACTGAATCTTCAGTTAACGGCAATAGATACTGCCAATCTGCTCTGGATTCATCTGTAATGATATTGAATAAAAAAGGATTATCATAAAAATTTTCCTTAACAGCCGTTCTCCATCCTTTAGAGATACATTCAGCAACTAGTTTACTCATCCGCTTATTATCTAAGTCAGAATAATAATGTCCACTTTCAGAACATAAATAAATTCCTTCATGTATAGGATAAATTTGTTTGAATAAATCATTCATAAGATCACTCCGAGTTCTCTAAAGTTAAGTTATTCATTACTTTGCTTACGTTTATTTCAACTTTAGGATCTACAAGGCCGGCTGCTTTTTTGGTTTCTGCGACTTTAAAAGTTAAAACATCATATCTTCTGTCCATAACTACGATATTATCATCAACTAATTCAATAAATCCCAAAGATACAACATAATCTCCTGCATTTAATATTGTGTTTTGAGTAAAGACAACATTTAAAATATCATCCTTCTTATAATTTTTTAAATCCAAACCCTCGAAGCTGGTATTCGTTCCGGTTATTTCGACCCCCGAAACAGTTTTAATCGTATAGGCTGCAAGTGAAGAATAAGTGTCCTTATAATACTGAAGTTTGAGGGAAATGGTTATTTTTTCGCCATGCCTGTATATTCTTGATTTATTCCCGTCTTCGCCATCTAACCTAAAGGATATAATCTTCCCTTCCCCATTGCCGTATCTATACTCTGAAGGAGCTTGTTTGCTATCCAACAATTTTGATTCGCCCAAAATCGGGATGTCACTACTTTTTTCTGTTGGCTTAGTGACCTTCACTCCATTTTCCATTTCAGCAATAAGCTTAGTGTAAACATTTATGACGTGATTCGGATGTCCTTGCTCAATAAGTTCCCCTTTATAAATTAAAACTGCTTCATCACAAAATTGCTTAACTAACCCCAAACTGTGAGTTACGAATAATATAGTGACGCCCTTTTCTTTTAGTTCCTCGAACTTTCTAAAGCATTTCCTTTGAAAACTTTCATCTCCTACTGCGAGTGCCTCATCAACAATGAGAATGTCAGGGTCCACATTGATGGCAACCGCAAATGCCAACCTCACATACATACCACTACTGTATGTTTTAACAGATCTATCAATAAAATCGCCAATTTGAGCAAACTCAATTATTTCATCTATCTTTGTTTCAATCTCCTTTTTCTCTACTCCTAGTATGGAAGCATATAAAAATATATTCTCCCTCCCAGTATAATCTGGATTAAAACCCGCACCAAGTTCTAACAGTGCAGATATCCTACCTTTCACGTTAAAATATCCAGATGTAGGTTGCAAAATCCCTGTGAGGATTTGAAGAAGTGTGCTTTTCCCAGAACCATTAGGACCAACTATACCGCATGTTTTCCCTTTTTCCACTTTAAAAGAGATTCCTTTCAAAGCGTTTATTTCAGTATTTTTTTTTCCTAAATTGAAGATCTCAAGCAATTTATGATAAGGCTTATTGTATACTTTATATGTCTTCGTTATATTTCCAATTTCTATTGCCAAGTCGTTTTTCATCATAGTACATCAACAAATCCTTTTTTCGATTTTTGGAATATATATTGCCCCAAACAAAACACTATAATTGAAAAAGTATAAAGATAAATAAGCTCCCTGTCCTCAATGAACTGTAATTTAAACAAAGCATCTCTTATTCCTTGTACCACATGTATTAACGGGTTCCAGAAAAACCAACCTTGGAATTTTTGTGGTACAACATGTATAGGATATATAATTGCACTAGCATAAAAAACAATATTTAAAACTACACTTACAATCTGTCCCAAATCTCTAAAGAAAACATTTAAACTGGCACATAACCAGCAGAATCCAAGAGTAAACAACACCAAAGGGAATATATATACCAATACATACAGTAACGAAAGGCCCGAGACATGTTGACCTAAGAAAAACATTCCGCCAATTAATATTAGAAAACCGATCAGAAAATTCACCGCGTTAGAAAGCAACAAAGAAATCGGCAAAATTTCAGAAGGAAATACTGTTTTCTTAATTAAGTTACTATTATCAAGCACAACTGAGGTAGCGCGGCTAAGAGTTTCCGAAAAGAAAATCCATGGGAGCAACCCTGCGAACATCCACAGTGTAAAATTATTGGTTCCCAGTTCCACACCCACTCTCATTTTTAGCATCCATGAGAAAACAAGTGAGTAGACTGCAAGAGTTGTCAACGGGTGGATGATTGACCACAAGAAACCCATCATGGAACCTTGATAGCGATTTTTCAGATCCTTGACCATAAAATTTTTAATAAGATATTTATGGTTAAAAATACTTTTTAATGTTGTTCTTAAATACATTCTCAATATCTCTTCTTCCTATAATTAAGTTTTTAATTTAAATGAGTTAGCATGTCTTGATATACTGCTAGTTGGTTCCAAAGCGTCATTATGCTAAAATGTTGACGTATCTACAAGAAAAGGAGATTGTAAACCTTGTCGAATCCAGTATACGGGAAACAGGCCAAAACGTCGACCCGTGACGATAAAAGGCCGGCTATGTTTTGGGTGTTAATTGTTGGCATGATTCTGTTTTTAGCTTGGGCTCCCTTCCAGGCTGCACTTTTTAATGGGCAAATGCTCGATTTTGAAAAGCCTCTCTATTGGGCTGTTATCATCGCCTCGATTCTGTTGATCCTGGCAATCGTATCTTATTATAAGAAATTCAAGCTGGAAGAGCAAAGGGATTGGCTGGCTGTATTAGTACTGCTGCTTCCCCTGTCTTATGTGCTTTCACTGACTTCAGCAGCTTCGCATTACCTGGCCATGAATATGGTGGTGGTACAGTGCATATATGCCGCTCTGTTTATCATCTCAATCTATCTACTACAAGATCGCTTAGGCAATAAGATTATTCACAACCTGATTATGACTGTTGCTTATGTCATTGTAGGCTTTGGCTTTATTAACTGGTTTGGACAGTGGGTACTTGCCGGCAAGATGGTAGGCTGGTTTACCCAATATGTGTATCAATATCGTTATACCAATGCAGTTATGACAGATACAAATGGTCTCCGGCTGACATCAGTGTTTCAATATGCGAATACATATGCCGCCTTTCTAATGGCTTTCCTATTCGCTGCCGTTTTTTGTTTAATGAAATCAAAGTCATGGTATGGCAAGGCTACTCATGGTTTCATGTTGGTGCCCATCCTGGTCTCGCTGTTCCTGACCTTGTCACGGGGCGGTCTGGTTATGTTGCCAGTCGTTTTCGTACTGCTTTTGCTCTTCTTTAAACCAGCACGTCAGATTATATGGATTTTGCATTGTGCCATTGCTGGTGTAGCGTCAATATCTATCTTGGCGCCAATTACAAATATGGGTTTACAACTCAACAAGACCTACAACGGCGGAGAGGCTGCGAAGGCTTGGGGGTTACTTATTGGTGTCTCCCTGGCTGTAGCTGTCGTACTGTGGCTTGTTGAACGTTATCTGGCACCGAAGTTGGAAAATGCCCTCAAAGGATGGGCCTCCCGCAAGTTATCCAACCTGTGGCTACCTGTTGGATCAGTTGTGGTGATTGGCTTGCTGGCTTTTCTGTTTATTGGAACTGGCCTGCGCAGCGTACTACCAGAAAACGTCCAGGTCCGGTTTGAAAATATCAATTTCCGGCAGCATAGTGTACTGGAACGTCTTGTATTCTATCAGGATGCTGCCAAATTGATTAAAGATCATCCTGTTATTGGCACCGGCGGCGGCGGTTGGGCTACTTTATACGAGAAATACCAAGATTATCCTTACACAAGCCGTCAGGCCCATAACTTCTTCATGCAGTATCTGGTTGAAGTTGGTATTCTCGGTTTTGTAATTTTCATGTCATTTATCTTATATATTTTCTATAAATATATCCGTAGCTATATGAGACAAGATGATGAAGAACGGGATTCTCACTTCCTGTATCTCATTTTGGCACTCTCAATCTTACTTCATAGCTTGCTAGACTTTAATCTGAGTTACGTGTTCATGGGCATACTGGTATTTGTGAGTCTCGGTGGTATGGCCGCTGCTATGGACAGCAAGCCGCTTAAACGCCTGTCCATGAGTACTTCTGGTTTCCGAATCATGTATAGTGCAGTCATCGGCATTCTAAGCATTGTGGTGCTTTTTGCAGGTCTCCGCTTCGTGCAATCGGCCAATGCTGCCACATCTGCCAAACAGATCATGGCGGTCAGCACATCTTTTGAGGAAATCCAAAGTGCCATTAATAAGGATCTTGAACTTCGTCCTACGCACCCAGATTCGGTTATAAGATTGGCTGCACTGTACAAGAATGTGTATGATCAAACGAAAAAAGAGGAATTTTATAATGCTGCAATAGAGGTACTTAATACGGGCCTGAAGGCAGAACCGTATAATAAAATCATGTATAACTCCAAAGTTAACCTTTTAAAAGCAAAAGGTGAGCATGAGCAAGCCTTCAGTATTTTGGAAAATAACATTTCCAACTTCAAATGGGACAATGACTGGTACAACATGTTGATTACTCAAGCTTACTCTATTGGTGATAAGGCACGTGAACAGAAGGACACCGCCAAGGAGCAGAAATATTTCCAAGCAGGTCTCGCTGCTTATCAGAAGGTTCTGGATGGGGTAGCTCATATTAAGACGGTTCCACCTGAAATTGAGTTGACACGTACTTTTGAAGTAACTCCGGGTATTGCGCTCAGTACTGGAAAAATTGAGTTCATGTCAGGTAAGCCTGCTGAGGCTGCAAGCATCCTCAAAAACGGCTTGAAAGACGACCTGAGCGACGCTACAAATCGTGAGATTGCTCGATATTATATCGTCGCTCTGCAAAAGCAAGGGCAGGATGACAAAGCATTGTACGATAAACTAATAAAAGCTGATCCGAAGGAAAAAGAGCAAATTGCTCAGTTAAAATCGGAGAAATAGCAGAAAAAAAGAGACTATCAGATGATGTTATATCATCCGGTAGTCTCTTTTTTATTTTGATAAGGTGAGGTTAGGTGAGCTGTCTATTTTTGTTGGTCAATCTTTTCAATAACCTGTCTCATATATGCCAGTACTTCATCCTTGATTTCGTTATGCTGCAGAGCATAATGAATAGTAGTTTCAATGAATCCCAATTTCTCGCCAACATCATGGCGATTCCCGTCAAACTCGTAGGCCAGGATCGGATTCTTTTCTCCCAGCTTGGACAATGCGTCCGTCAATTGAATCTCCCCGCCTACTCCCGCAGATTGCTGGCCCAGGATATCAAAAATATCAGGCGTCAAGATATAACGTCCCATAATCGCCAAGTTGGAGGTTGCTTCTTCCTTCTTTGGCTTTTCTACCAATCGTTCCGCCTCAGAGATTTTGGAAGTAAGTGCATGACCTTCAACTATGCCGTAACGATGTACCTCGTTCCAATCCACTTGTTTTACACCTACAACAGAACGCTGATACTCATCGAACACGTCTATCATCTGTTTGAGGCACGGATTCTCAGACTCAACGATGTCATCCCCTAAAAGGACGGCAAAAGGTTCGTCACCGATAAACTTACGTGCACACCAGATAGCGTGTCCCAACCCTTTGGGTTCCTTTTGACGAATATAGTGGATATCTGCCATCTCCGATGGTTTACGCACTTCATTGAGCAGATCCCATTTTTCCTTCGCAGTCAAATTATGCTCCAGCTCAAAGGAGTAGTCAAAATGATCCTCAATCGCCCTTTTGCCTTTACCAGTAACGATAATGATATCCTCTATACCAGATGCAACAGCCTCTTCAATAATATATTGAATTGTTGGTTTGTCTACAATGGGAAGCATCTCTTTAGGCATCGCTTTCGTAGCAGGAAGGAACCGGGTTCCTAATCCCGCAGCAGGAATAATCGCTTTACGGATTTTCATAGGTTATAACTCCTTTTGTCTTCAATATAACGGATAGATATACTGTCTATGATTATAACAGGAAGATAGATGAATTTGATAGGTTAAAGAAGAAGACATCTTCCCTCAAAGAGAACATGTCTTCTAATCACTTGCTTTCTATATTAATATATTATGCTGCCGGAATCTTTCTGGCTCCCGAACAAATATACAGTTATTTACTTCACCAGCTGCCCACGTGTAACACCCAACTGATTCGTCGCTTTCAGCGTTTTCCATACTTGTGTTCCGCTGATTTCTCCGCGCAGGGCACGGTTATAGAGATCAATAACCTCATGCACTTGCTCCGGTGTCTCCTCCAAAAATTCCACGCGGTAACGGGACACGCCCAGCTCCATGAAGTTGGACAGGTATTCCGCGCCGGATTGCTCAATCGCGTTGTATACCGTGTTGCGGCAGCCTTCGTCCACACGGACCGGATGAGACATACCAATTCGATCACGCAGGGATGCGCGATGGTCCTCACACGGACGTCCACAGTTAGTGTAGTCGGTGCCTTCACTCATAAAGGTACAGTATACGCAATGTTCAGTATGGAACATTGGCATATGCTGCTGGATCACAATCTCCAGCTTATCGGTACGCGTACGTCTGAGCATATCGACCATTTGCTGAATGTTCAGATCGTACGAAGGCGTAACCAAGTCGCAGCCGGAATCCAGGAACAGATCAGCCGCTTTATGGTTGGCTATGTTCAGCGAGAAGTCACCAATCAATTGCGGGTGATGTGCTTCCGGGTTCTCCAACCGATGTCGCAAGTAGAAATAGAGTGCCCCTGGATTGCGTACCAACACAGCATCCGGCTTCAGGCGCAGGATGTTGTTGTGGTAGCCATTTTCACCCGGCATGTGGATACGCGGGGTCGCTAGTGCAATTCGGCGGCCTGCAGCATGCACAGCCTCTACGGCTGCCGGGAATTGCTTGATGAACTCGAAATCGGCGTAAATGAATTCCACGCCGGCCTCAAGCGCAGCCTCCACCTGAGGGAGGCTACGGCACAGCGCGGTCAGCTCTGCCTGACCGCGTGCCACAGACGATGCCGGAGTCGATGCATCGTCATACACCTCGACCGTCCGCTTCGTGTACACGGGCGGTTTGGGGCGCTCGCCCGCGAGCAGTTCCACCGCCTGACGGCGGATACCGTTCAGCTCGCGCATCGGCACGATGACGTCCCCATGCAGATGGACGTCCAGCTCTTCCAGCTGGAACACCGTTCCGCCCAGTCGGCCGAACTGCTCTTCGAGCAGTTCGTGCGTCATCGGACGCTTCTGGGCAATCTCCAGTTCCAGCTCGGAGTCCACGCGGACCGTTGTGCCCTTCTGCACGTCGGTCCACCACGTCGACAGCGGTTGCCCCGGGGAGCCGCTGACCCGCACATGTACCGGGAAGACACGGTACGGCTTGTCCGTGTCATATGACTGGCGCAGACGCTTGTCCAGCGCCGGGTCGTTGGTCTTCCAAATGCGGTCGCCCACGTGTACACGGCGCAGATCCACATCGTTGCGTCCCGCTACGATGTCAATGATCCAGCCTTCTCCGGCTTCGCCTTCAATCTTCACGCCCTTGCGACGGATATCGTATACGCGTCCGCCTTCTTCTTTTTGCGTGGGATCTCCCGCATCGAATACAATACCATCGCCACGCTTGAGCGGTGCATCAATACGGCAAACTACGCCATCACGAAGGATTTGTTCCACTCGCCCAAGATACACACCCCGGCTTTTCGGGAACGTACCGTCAACCAGCTTCTTGTTATTGGTTCCTTCGAGAAAACCGTGCGTAAAGCCGCGTGAAAAGCTCTGCTGCAGCTCGCGAATATCTTCTTTGCTGGTCTTGGACGTATCGCCATCAAAATACTTATCAATGGCCTTGCGGTACTTGCTGACCACATTCGCCACATATTCAGGTGTTTTCAGTCGCCCTTCAATTTTAAAAGAAACAACACCCGCGTCGATCAGTTCAGGCATCAAATCGATCGCTGCTAGATCCTTAGGTGAAAGCAGATACGTCACATCTGCCATTGGTTTCTGCTCTCCATCCACCATCAGATCGTAAGGCAAACGACATGCCTGTGCACATTCACCGCGGTTAGCAGAGCGGCCGCCCCACATTTCTGAAGTCAGGCATTGGCCAGAATAAGATACGCATAACGCTCCATGTACGAATACCTCCATTGGAAGTCTCGCCTGATCGCCTATTTTTTGGATCTGTTTCAGGTTGTTTTCGCGTCCAAGCACGACCCGTTCCATATTGTACGGCTTTGTAAACTCTACCGCTTCCGGCGAGGTAATCGTCATTTGGGTAGAACCATGGATCGGGAAATCTGGTGAAATGTCGCGGATCATTTTCACCAAGCCCATATCCTGGACAATTAAGGCATCGACTCCAGCATCAATACAGGCATCGACCAGCTCCTTAGCGTCCTTCAACTCGTTTTCAAATACCAATATATTGAATGTTAAAAAACCTTTAACCCCATAGCTATGCAAAAACGCCATAATTTCAGGCAGTTCCTCCATGCGGAAATTATTCGCCCGTGCCCGTGCGTTGAACTTTTCCACCCCGAAAAAGATCGCATCAGCCCCGTTTGCCACCGCCGCACGCATACAATCCCAGTCACCGGCTGGTGCCAGAAGCTCAACATCTTCTCTTCGTACTACTGATTTCATCTTTGTCCTCCCTATATGGAGAAATAACTAATTAACCCAGAGTTAAACGTTATTTTCCAGAGCAGCGATGCTGCTTATTTTATAGCCCTATGAATTATCATCCTATCCGATCATCCCCACTCTGAACCACTGGCTCGAGGGATAAATGGCATCCAACTCAAAAAATCCGCATCACGAACATTTGCGGCATAATCATTCTTATCTTGTAACTAATCTAGTGTACCAGACTGCGCCCCAAGCTTCTACACTTTCCAAGCGATTCCTCGTAAAAATCTCTTACTAAAACATAAAAAACACCCCCATTCCCGTCAAACGGTACTTTGGAGGTGAAGAATCATATAAAACAAGAGGAACAACGAAGTAAACAGTGCTATTCAGCAGGAAGCCAAATGGAGATGGAGACTAGGCAACTTAGACGCGCTAGTAGGCCTAAGCCTTTTAGAAAAAGGCATCCTTGTGGTGATACCAGCGTACTAGCCATGAATCCGAGAAAAGGCGTTCGCAGGTCTAAGTACCGTAAATAGCTGCCTTCGCTCTTCCCTGCTTACCTCACTCTTTAAAAGGATTGGAAATCTTATGGCGGGCGCCAGCGAAGCGGGCCATTTGAATCCGAAGAAGCGTCAGCGTTCGCCTTTGACCTGGGATTCTTACATATTAGATCACTTATACAATCCAAGAATCCCGGGTCAACAGCGATCGTAGGATCAAATGGCACGCGTAGCCTCTTCCCACCATACCTCGCTAATCTTTTACTTACACCTTCTACTTCACAAAATTAAACGAATTTAACGTCGAATCCAGTGCGTTAGACTGTACAGCCGTGTTGTTCGCATCATTCAATGTCGTTGTCACAGTATACGTTTTTCCGTCACGTTCCAAAACCAATTGGTGGCCTGTGTAGCCAATGCCTTCCTCTATACGATGGAATGTAAAGGAAACTGCCGGAACACCAGCAAACGTTACGTCCTTAACCTCCTCGACTTTGAGGTTTTTGTAGTTCTTTGCTTGCTTATCGTAGAAGTCCTTGAGCTGGGATACCGTTAGTTCAAATGATTGGTCGTTGTCGATTTTGACGGAAAAACGTCCTCCAGTAAACTGGTACTCTACATCGCCCAATTCAAATTGATCGCTAATCGCGGTCCAATATCGTGGGATATTCACCGTATATTCATAGGCTTTTGAAGTCTTTTTGACCGTTTTCGTTTTATCCGTCAAATAGTCGTCTTCTTCCAACTGTCCAAAGTTACTCGCTACGGTTTGAAAATCGATTTGAAGCGAGGAAATGAGCGCGTTGAACTGATCATTTCCTTTGCTTACTTTTTCAGGCACTGCGTATTCAGCCAAATAGCGGTATCCATTTTGCTGAATCAGCACATTGTACTCTTTGACCCATCCATCGCCAAAATTATAGCGGTACTCCTGTACTAACCCTTGAACGCCTGCAACCTCCAGCGGATACGTCTTCTGTGCCTCATAAGCCGTGGACACAAAGGAATCGCTCAGCCATTTTTGCAGCTGCTGGCCCCAGTTCTCCAACTTTCCATCCGCTGGAGCTGAGGTTATTTTCACGCGGAAGCTCGATCCATCATTACTTTCATATTGCATCCGTTGATCGTCCATTTTCCAGCCTGCGGGTATGCTGAGTGACACACCGTAGTCTGGATTCCCGGCCTCGCGTGTGCCTCCTACAACAGTAGACAAGTCTTTAATACTTTTATCCTGCGCATTAAAGGAGGTCTTGAAGGAATTTAAAAGTCCTGCATACTGGGCCAGATCTTTATAATTCGTTGCTTTAGCATCGGAAAAATAAACTACATACAATCGTCCGTTGTCATAGTACTGACGATTTTCCCACAATACGCCGTCCCCATCCTTCGTAATGACACGAGCATAAGGTACCTTCGCTTTCGGGAAGGATTTTCGATCGATCACAGTTTCTCCCGTTTCCTTGGCTGCCTGCACTAATTGTTGCAACAGATCGTCCGCATTCAGTGGAACCGGCTGTGACGCTGTGTGCACCTCCATATAGTAGGCACTGTTCTCATCCATAAAAGTGGAGATACTCTCATCTCCACCTCCCTGACCGATGACGAGCCCTGTTGGATAGTTCATAGACCAGTCATAGTAACTGTTCCCGATCTGCGTCTTGCCCTCATCATTATCAATGTTCGGTGTCTCTTCAGCTACCGTGCCCGCCTCTTCTTGTGCTTCCATCCGAATAATGATTCCGGCACCATTCTTCTCCAACTTACCGCCAAGCCCTTCTGCTACTTGACGCAGAGGCACCATGAGGATACCTGATGACATTTCCGGTGGAGCTGGAAGTGTTACCTTGTGACCTCTCACCCATGCTGTACGGCTACCAATGGTTAGCGAAACAACATGAGTTCCGTTGGTGATTTTAACCACATTATCTTCAGCCAATCGGATTTTGCTGTTAAATGCCTTTTTAAACACACCAGCCGGAACCATCAATGCACCACTTTTGGAATAGGGCTTCGTGATATTTGCATTTTGGCCGTTTACGACGGCTGTATTGCTGCCGCTTTGCAGACGCAATTCCAGCATGTTTTTATCTTGATCTGCTGCAACTGCTGGCAAAGCAGAAAGCAGAAGGGACAATGCGACAGCGCCGACCCCCAGCTTACGCATCATTTTTCTTTGAATATGCTTCACAGTAAATCTCCCTTTAGCTTTATTTTATAGATTCAAGAGCCGTTATTGTCACTTTCCAGTAGTTGCCCCTTGAGCTGGCTCCGATGTTTCCTTAGAAAGCGCTATGCCACCATCTTCAGCGGCTTCCGAACCGTTCGAATCTTCACCATCTTCTCCAGACTGAATGGACTCATAGATTTCACCATTATCCTGTGTCAGTACCAGCTTGCGCTTCACAATATCACCGTCCGACTGCATAAGCACATTCACCGTTTGACCCGGTTGATAGTTTTTAAGCAGCTCATTGACGTCAATGGCCGAAGCTACACGCTTACCGTTAATACTATACAGCTCATCGCCTTCCTTGATTTTGGCCTGAACGGCATTGGCTGAAGTAATTTTCGTAACTTTCAAAGGATCCTCGGTAGGTAATCCGACGATAGCTGACCAGCTCTCTTCCAGCCCTAGACCAAGACTGGCGCGCCGAACCTCTCCGTATTTGAAAAATTGGCCGATGACATATTTCACTGTATCCGACGGAATCGAAAAGCCCATATTTTCAATACCGACCGCCGAGAATTTCATCGTATTGATCCCGATGACCTCACCCTTGAGATTGACCAGCGGACCGCCGCTGTTACCAGGATTGATCGCGGTATCGCTTTGGATCAAACGATAAGCAGCGTTGACACCACGATTCAGCCCGCTAACGACACCCGAGGTTGCCGAATTGCGAAGTGAAAAGGATATAGGCGTACCAATAGCCACTACCTGCTCACCTACCTGTAGACTGTTCGTTGAAGCTGCCAAGGTAGCGGGTTTGAGGCCGCTTGCCTTGATTTTGACTAATGCCAAATCACTGATCGGATCGCTGTAGCTGTCGGTGATTCCGTAAGATTTTCCGTCCGAGGTTACAACCACGGCATCACCTAATCCTTCGATAACATGCGCATTCGTCACAATCCATCCATCTGTACGAATGATGACACCCGTGCCGTGAGCCAGATTGTAGCGATCTCCTCCCGCTACGGTCTCTCCCGTGGCTGAACGGCCAATGATACCGACCACAGAAGGAGATACATTTTTAACAACCTGCGGCACACGATCGGCCGATAACGTATATGTACCATTTGCGCTGTTATATGCGCCGCTGGTTCCTAATGCTTTATTCATATCGCTTACGTTAACATAGACCCCACCATTAATGACTTTGGCCTTTAACGCAGTTCCACTGCTAGCTGCACCTGCCGTTCCAGAAACACATAGAGCGCTGCCCAAAGCCAGAACAACTGCCCTTTTCCCCATCTTACGCATATACTCACCATTTCCTCTCTTACATGACCCTGTTCTATCAGTTAGTCCAAATCTACCATAGAGGGGACACGTATACAATCGCTTTAAGCCCTATCTTTTTCTAAAAGGCTCCGTTTGCTACATCCCTGTCCTCTCATGCTATTTATATTATAAATTTTCCAAATCCTTATATCAAAAAAATAAGCAAAAACGATAAATAATCGTTATACCAATTAGGTCATTCCTTCGTTTACGGGCATAACCAACTATGATACCATCACATTATATCTTAGTTTTATTGTCGGAAATAAAGAATAAAATCATGAGTCCTCTATCCAAAACACTAAAGTATAAATAAACACTTGAAGGAGGTTAAAAGAATGGCCTACGAACCAATCTGGAACGCTCATCCCGATAAGCTTAACAAATTCGAGTTGGTCAAACTGGAAAAGGACGGTCTTGACGTTATCCGTACCATTATCGAAAACTATGCCAACGATGGCTATGACTCGATCTCTGCGGACGATATGGACCGTTTCAAATGGGCTGGGGTATATCAGCAAAAGCCCAAGGATGGTCATTTCATGATGCGGGTCCGCATCAACACAGGGATCATGACTTCAGCACAGGCACATGCATTGGCGGACATATCCGCGCTATATGGACGCGGTCTTGTGGATGTCACCACTCGCCAGGCGATTCAATTTCACTGGCTGACGGTCGAAAGCTTGCCCGATATTTTCGAAAGACTGGAAAAAGTCAATTTGTATTCCTTTGAAGCCTGTGGAGACTGCCCGCGTACCATTGTCGGTAATCCGCTGGCTGGCATCGATCCCAATGAATTGGTGGATACCCAGGAGATTGTAGATGAAGTAAATCGTTTTTTCTTATTAAACCGAGACTTCTCCAATCTGCCGCGTAAGTACAAAATGTCTATCTCCGGTAATACGTACAACAATGCACAGGCTGAAATTAACGACCTGTCCTTCACTCCGGCCACCAAGATCCTCGATGGAAAAGAAGTGATTGGCTTCCATGTGATGGTTGGTGGAGGTTTGTCCGCCAAGCCGCATATGGCACAGTCTCTGGATTTGTTTGTTCGTCCTGAGGAAGTACTGAAGGTTGCTATTGCTGTCACCACCATATTCCGTGATTACGGCTATCGGGAAAAGAGGCACCATGCCCGCCTAAAATTCCTTGTTGCCGATTGGGGCCCAGACAAATTTCTGGCTAAGCTCACCGAGTACATCGGTGAAATGCCCGGCCGAGGCGAGGACAAAACAATTGGCTGGCAAGCCGCCTATTTTGACGGTGTGCATCCTCAAGCCCAAAAAGGCCTGAACTATGTCGGTCTGAACGTGCCTGTCGGTCGCCTTAGTGCTGACGAGTTGCATGAACTGGCCGAACTGGCTGACCGCTATGGCGATGGGCAGATTCGTACCACGATGTCGCAAAATATTTTGCTGAGCGGCGTGCCGAATGAGCAAGTGGATGAACTACTGGAAGCCCCCGTGCTGCAACGCCTGACACCACAGCCCAAGCATTTTATGAGCCGTACGGTATCGTGCACAGGAAATGAGTTTTGCAATCTGGCGATTGTGGAAACCAAAAAACGGGCGGTTGACGTCGCCGAGTATTTGGATCAGCACGTGCAATTGGATGAAAAGGTGCGCATTCATTTTATCGGTTGCCCGAATTCCTGCGGTCAAAAGCATATTGCGGACATTGGTCTGCAAGGCTCGCTCATAAAGACACCGGAAGGCTTGGTCGACGCGTTCGACATCGCTGTCGGCGGAGCGCTTGGAGCAGGCGCCCAGTTTAACAAAGCGCTCAAAGGTCGCGTACGCGGGGATCAGGTTGGACCTGTACTGGCAGAGCTCATTCTGTTCTACAAAGAAAACAGGAGCGCTGGCGAAAGCTTTTACGCATATGTACAGCGTGTAGGGATTCCGACTTTTCAGGAAAAGCTGTCTGCTATTTTACAGTCCAGCCACGTTGCATCCTAAATATAGAGTCTATTAACAGCCTGCTTGTATGACATATACAAGCAGGCTGTTTCTTATCCTCATGGAGCCCCGCAATATTGTTTCCCTCACTTTCATAAAAAAAGACACCGGATTACTCCGGTATCAATATTTTCGCAAAATCGAGTACTGTTGGCTTATGAGCGCCTGTTGTAGATGTCACCACCGCGTAGCCTGAAGGTATCTTATATATCAATCCCGTATCATACCGGATGCCGAAGGAATTATCCTCCTTATAATGAGTCCTCGTTTCCCACACCTTCGTACCGTTTCCTTTCAAGCCTGTAATGGTGATACCATGCATCTTCGTGGTTTTACCCAGTGGATCATATTGATCACTGAACTGGACATACAACTGCTCCTCAGGCAGATACACCCGGTCAGCCGCATAGTCCTCTGTATTACTAAATAATTGCAGACCATTACTTAGCACCTGTGTACGCTTGCTGTTTCCTTTAAGCCCTGTTACAGCAATATGACCGCTCGGCAACTCACGTACTGCGGCAATTTCTTTACCTGATCCTAAGTCCAGATGGATGTCACGAATATCGCGACCATATACATCTGCTTGTACCCCAACGGGACCATCTGAACTGTTCAAAAGCGCATAATATCCATTGTGACTGCCGACCAGCCAACCCGAGGTCACTCCGGCCGTCGTTCGATTCCATTGTATATCGCCAACTTCAGTGTATTTGAGTACAGTGAAGGACTGCTCCGCAAGGTTTAGATAGGAGACCAGGAAACTGCCATCCTCCAGTGGCTCCAAACCAACCTGCGAATCCTGCCCATGAGATATCAAGCCATCTGTGGGTAATGTTTTGGACCACAAGGTGTTTCCATCCTCGTCCAATCGTGAAGCCTGCACATCTCGTATTCCGTTCGGTTTTGTATAATCAATCAGAAACAGCAAGCCCCCATCCGACGTCTCCCGCTGGACTCCACTGCTGCTTGTTCCGGGTTGTACGTTCAGATCCTGTTGATGTTTCCATACAGCCTCCACAGAACTGTCCAGCTTGCCATATGTGACGTGTACTACACTTGCTTCTGTATCGTCCTCGACGTTCAGCATAAAGAACCCACCATTCGCTGCGGGTTGAATGTAATTGTGAGCGTTTCCTAAATCCTTAATACTACCAATTGCCGCACTTGTTTCGATTTCGGCTTGTTTGGGCGCAAACGCCTCGGACACCTCGGAGGCATAGGACGGTGCAGCACTATATCCCATCAAACATGCCGCCAAAGCAGCTCCTGCTGCCCATGTATACACACGTGTACGTAAAACTCTACTTTGCTTAACCTTCAAGCGTTCCAGCTCCCTTCATGACTTCCTCAGAGATGTTGTATGAACCTCTTAGATGTGATAAAACTACAGACGGTTTCGCTTCAACTTGTAATGGTTGTCACGCGGGCACGGAACTTCGTATGATGCTATATAATCATGAGTTATATATTTACCTCTTCAAGCCCGAGCCTAAACATCCAAAACTCCAAAATTTAGAGACCACTCAGAGACTTTCTGTCGATGAATATACGTATATACTTATTATTCCAGCGCTTGGTAAACTATGTGTCACATGCTTTAACGCAGGAATTTGATAAAAGTTTTCTTTTTTTACAAAAAAAATAAAACCCTGCCAAGACGAAGGCATCAATACACTAGTTCGTATTCTGCCTTCCTGCCTGTGCAGGGCTTTTAAAACTATGCTAAACGGTATCTATAGATCGACTGTCTGAAGCGCTTGACTACGCTCTGTATCCCGTTCAAGGATCGGCTTTAAGTATCGACCTGTATAGGATTCTTCGACTTTCACGAGCTGCTCCGGTGTCCCGGTAGCCAAGATCGTTCCACCGCCACTTCCGCCTTCCGGTCCCAAATCAATTAGATAATCGGCTGTTTTAATCACATCCAGATTATGCTCAATGACCAGCACCGTCTCTCCTGAATCAACCAAACGATGCAGCACCGTCAATAATCGGTCAATATCGTGAACATGCAGGCCGGTTGTCGGCTCGTCCAAAATATAAATGGTTTTGCCCGTACTGCGACGATACAATTCGGAGGCTAGCTTCACACGCTGTGCTTCACCGCCAGACAAGGTAGTCGCAGGCTGACCCAGCTTGATATACCCCAAACCTACATCCATCAGTGTCTGGATCTTGCGATGAATCTTCGGAATATTTACAAAAAACTCCGTTGCATCCTCTACCGTCATCTCCAGCACATCGGCAATACTTTTCCCTTTGTATTTAACCTCTAGGGTCTCCCGGTTATAACGCTTGCCTTTACACACTTCGCATGGAACATACACATCCGGCAGAAAATGCATCTCAATCTTGATGATGCCATCGCCTCTACAAGCTTCACAACGACCTCCCTTAACGTTAAAGCTA
>NZ_WUDQ01000130.1:0-8524 GCF_009827695.1 Paenibacillus sp. OT2-17
CCGGCAGCCGGCTGTTCTAGAACAAGGCACAGCGGCGTCTTCCAGGCGCCAAACCGCTTACGCCGCCTGGAAAGCGTTCCGCTGGCTGATGTCCTATGTAAGCCGTCACAAAGGCTGGATGATCGTCGGTATCTTGTCCGCGATTGCCGCCGCCGTTATTGAGGTATGGACGGGAAGTTTGATCGAGCAGCTGACCACCCAGGCCGAGAAGGGGGCGGGGCCAGTCGTTCTGCAAATCGTGTACACGGTCTTTGTGGTCATCTTGATCGGTGTGCCGGCGAAGTTTTTCATGAGCTTCGGCGTGGAGCGAAGCAGCGCCTCTGCGGTGCAGGATATCCGCAATCATGTCATGCGTCATATCGGCAAACTCCCGGTCTCCTATTTGGAAAAGCAGCATTCCGGCGACGTGTTGTCGCGGGTCAACAACGACCTGCAGCTCATCCAGCAGTTTATGGTTCGGGACTTCGCCCAGTGGTTTTATCATCCGCTTTTGTTCATCGGCTGTTTCGCTTATTTGATCTACCTCCAATGGGAGCTGATGTTGTACAGCCTGCTGTTATTTCCCTTAGCGCTGCTGGTTTCCCAATGGATCGGCAAGCAGTTGGAGCGGTTAACGGAGGAAGCCCAGGTGAACATGGGCCGAATGAACGTCAACCTCCAGGATACGCTTGGGGGCATGCCTATTGTAAAAAGCTATCTGCTATCCGGCATGTTATCTCGCTCCTACCAAGTGCTGCTGCAATTGACGGCCCAAAAAAAGCTGGCCGTGAAAAAGCGGGAAGCCTGGGTCAACCCGCTGCTTTCCACGCTGATGATCAGCCCGATCATTTTCGCCGTCAGTTACGGAAGCTATTTGATCTACAACGGGCAGCTAGGTGCGGGAGAGCTGATTGCCTTCCTGTACTTGCTGAATCTGTGTCTGGAGCCGCTGGAGCATATTCCCGAGCTCATCACGCGGACGTTCGAAATGTCCGGTGCCCTGAGAAGGGTCTCCGAAATCGTCGAGCAGCCGACCGAAACGGAAAATGGCCGTTCGCTTCCGAAAGCAAGCGCCGCCCCCATCGAGTTTCAGAACGTAACCTTCGGGTATGAGGAGAACTCCCCGATTCTGCGGAATGTCAGCTTCTCAGTGCCGGAAGGAAAGACGATCGGGCTTGTCGGAGCGAGCGGCGGAGGGAAGAGCACGGTGTTTAAGCTTGTATGCGGCTTTTATCCACTTCCGGAGGACCAGGGAGAAATCCGCGTGTTCGGCAGCCTGATCCACGGCGCCGATCCGGAGCAGCTTCGGTCGTATTTTTCCGTGGTAACCCAGGATTCATATTTGTTTAGCGGCACGATCGCCGAAAATATCGGCTACGGGCGGGAAGAAGCGTCGATGGACGAGATTATCGAAGCCGCCAAAGCCGCTCAGGCGCATTCCTTCATTATGCAGCTTCCTGGCGGCTATCAGACGTATGTCGGAGAGCGCGGAGGCTTTTTGTCCGGCGGGCAGCGCCAGCGCATTGCAATGGCCCGGGCTTTTCTGAAGGATGCTCCCGTTCTGCTGCTGGACGAGCCAACGTCGGCTCTTGATCCGGAGTCGGAAAGCGCGGTTCAGGAAGCGCTTAACATATTGCTGAAGCAGAGAACGACGATGGTTATTGCCCACCGGCTTTCCACAGTACAAAACGCCGACGAAATTTGGGTCATGGAACAAGGAAATATTGTGGAAAAGGGCACTCATGAACAATTGCTGGAGATGAAGGGACTGTACGCCCAGTCGTACTACCAGGAATTTACCAAGTCTGCCGAACGCAGGGAGGTGGCGTACACTTGAAAAAGGGCGGATGGCTCTCGCAAGTGAAAGAACTCTGCTACTTGCTGACGTTTATGAACGGCAAGCGCAAAACCCAGTACGCTATTGGCCTGGTCGTGACGGCGCTCTCCCAGACATTGTTCCTGATCGCCTTCAGCTTGGTCGTACAAAACTTGGTTGATTTCTCCGTGTCCCGAGATACGTCCCTGATGGTGGAAGCCTTTATTATTTTGGGCGTGTCCCTGTTCCTGGAAAATATAGTTTCTCCCTGGTTCATTTACTTATACCAGCGCAGTGTCGAGCTGACTGTGCTGAATATCCGCGAACGTCTTTATGACAAGCTGTGCCGGGTGCGGCCGAAATTTCTGGAGCAGACGCACCATGGGGACTTGCTGTCGCGAGTGAACAACGACGTAACGACCGTTGAGTTTACATTCTCGCAGGTTTACTTCGTTTTGCTGCTTCAGGTTGTCTTTTGCATCGGCTCCATTGTCTCCATGGTGTTGATCGATTGGCGTTTTGCCGGCGTATCCTTTGTCATTCTGCTGCTGTCCTCCGTGGTCAGCCTGAAATTTGCGCGGGATGTTCGCGTCTTGTCCGAACAAGGCTTGCAAACGCTCGGTAAAATGACCGAAAAATTCAAAGATTTTATGGGCGGCATTCAATTGGTGAAGCTGTTCCGCATCCGCACGATTTACGGCCAGTACGAGGCGTTGAACGAACAAATGACGCAGACGCTTCGGCAAACGGCGCAGAAGAACGGCATGCAGGCTGCGGTGAACCATTTTATCAGCTACGTCACGTTCTGCGGCATCATCGTCATCGGCAGTCTTCTTTATGCCTACGGATTGATGGGGATGGGAAGCGTCGCCGCCCTGGCGGTTCTGCAAGTGAATCTGACGCACGCCTTGTTGAACTTGGGGATGGTTCTGTCGATGATCCAAAATTCGCTCGCGGGCGCTCACCGGATTCAAGAGGTACTAAGAGAGGAAGAGGAACCGGAGCGTTTGGGATCTCCTCACAGCGAGCTCGTGTCGGAGGCTGCGGTGGAGTTTCGCGATGTGGAATTTTCCTATCAGGCGGATAAAAAGGTGCTTGTCGACATGTCCATGCAGGTGTTTCCCGGCCAGGTCGCCGCTATCGTGGGGGCCAGCGGCAGCGGCAAAAGTACGCTGATCAAGCTGCTGCTCGGCTTTTATCCTGTGGACAGCGGAGAAATCCTGCTCCAAGGCAAACCGTTCGGCCATTACACGCTGGACGAAATCAGCAGGCAGATTGCATACGTTCCGCAGGAGCCGTTCTTGTTTACCGGCACGATTGAGGAAAACATCCGCTACGGCAACCCGGATGCAACGGATGAAGAAGTGATCGAAGCGGCCAAAGCGGCGTACGCTCACCATTTCATTCAGGAACTTCCTGAACAGTATAAAACGCCGGTGGGAGAGAGAGGAGCGTCGTTGTCGGGCGGACAAAGGCAGCGAATTGCGATCGCCCGGGCGATTCTCAAAAACGCTCCGATTCTGCTGCTGGACGAAGCGACTTCCGCGCTGGATAATGAATCCCAGCATTGGGTACAGCAGGCCCTGAACGTATTGATGAAGGGGCGCACCACCATTCTGATCGCCCACCGTCTCAGCACCGTGGAACATGCGGATTTGATTACCGTCATGAACCAAGGGACGGTCGTCGAGCGGGGCCGCCATCAGGACCTGCTGGCGCTCGGGGGTTATTACGCCCGGCTGTACGGCTAGACCCGCTTTACGGCGGGCGGCTTCCTGCTTGCGAATGCGACAGAGTCTTTTAGTAATCCGAGGTATGACTTTATAACCGGTAGTTACCAGAAAACGTAGACACGAAAAAGGAGGAAGAGTCCGAAGGAGCCGTTCCGGGAATGGCCTGCGCGGTTCTTCTAAGAGTGACTAAGTGACATCTAGGTACGAAGCCTATCTATAAAGAATCTCTAAACTGGGAGTGTGTCGATGTGAGAGAGAATACTAACGAGCAATATGGATTAACGCAAGCCCAGCGCCGAATATGGTTCATGGAAATTATGAATCCGGGAACGTCCATCACGATGCTTTCCGCGACCTACCAGATTACGGGCGAGATCAACACACAGCTTCTGGAGCAAGCGGCGGCAGAGATCGTCAAAACCTATGACGTTTTCCGAATCCGCATTAGCGGGGATTTGCAAAATCCAACGCAGTGGTTCGAAGAGCCGGAGAATGTCCAAGCTAGGATAAGCCGCCTCGAAATAGGCACAACCGAACAATTCTATGCTTGGGTGAAAGAAGTAAGCGAAAAACCGGCCAGCGTGTTCGACGAACACCTCTACCAATTTACGATTATCCATTTTGCGAACGGCCAAGTATGGCTCAATTTGACGGTAAATCATATTATCGCCGACGGCTTGTCCGTCAATGCTTTGCTGCATGCGGTGATGGAAAAATACCTGGAACTGCGCAAAGGCATCTCCAGCAGTTACCAGGCCCCTTCCTATCTGGATTATATTTCCGCGGAGCGTGAATATGAGCAATCGCAGCGTTATCAAAAAGGCAAGGAATACTGGCTGACGAAGTACAACACTTTGCCTGAAACGACCGGCATTAAATCGTATCCGCCATTCTCGATCGGCAGCGAATCCAATAAACTGGCCATCACTTTGGACGGTTCCCGGTATGAACGCATTCTGGCCTTTAGCGAACAATATCAGGTCAGCTTATATACGTTATTTCTGTCCGCCATGTACGCCTTATTGTACAAGCTGACCGACAGCACCGATGTTCCGGTCGGCACGGTTTTCGCCAATCGCACCAGCAAGAAGGAAAAAGAAACGATCGGCATGTTCGTCAGCACCGTGGCTACGCGGATTCGTCTGAATCCAGACAGGCACGTGCTTTCCTTGATCCAAACGGTTTCCAAGGAAAATACGGCGGATCTGAGGTATCAGAAATACCCTTATAACCAATTGATCCAGGATTTACGCGAACAACACGGCCGCAACGATCTTTCGGGGCTGTTCCGCACGTCTCTGGAATATCTGCCTTTGAAAATCGTGGAGTACGAAGAAATCAAGGTATGCCTGGAGGCTCACTTCGCTAGGCACGAGATGGACGATTTGCTGCTGCGCTTCGACCATATGCTGAATGAAGGCCATGTAATTCTCCATGCTTCCTATCGTACCGGCCTGTTCGAGACGGCCGAGATTGATCGGATTATGGAACAGTATGTAACCGTTCTGGACCAGTTTCTTCAGACTCCCGAACTGCCGGTACGCGAGATTTCTCTGCTGAGCGATGAGGAGAGACACCGCATTCTCAACGTTTTTAACCCGCCGGTGGCAGGGCTGAGCGAGGGAGAAGCGTTTCATCGGTATGTTGAAAAGTTTGCCCGGGAAATTCCGGAGCATCCGGCAGTCGTCTACATGGACAAACAGCTGACCTACGGCGAATTGAACGAACGCGCCGAGCGGCTGGCTTCTCTCCTTCGCGAACAGGGCGTGGGAAGGGAGACGATTACGGGGATCTGGGCGGAGCGTTCGGTGGAACTGCTGGTCGGGGTGCTCGCCGTTTGGAAAGCCGGCGGAGCCTATGTACCGCTGGACCCCGATTATCCGGCGGAGCGGATTGAGTACATGCTCAGCGATAGCGATGCATCGGTGCTGCTTACGCAGCGTCATCTGTTGGAGCGGGCCGGAGGTTGGTTGGCCGATGACCGGCTGAAGCTTCAAGCTGTCTATGCCATGGACGATGAACAGATTTATAACGGGGATGCCTTAGCCGTGGAATTTGAATCTGCCGGCAGCGCCCTGCAAGACTTGGCTTATGTGATTTACACCTCGGGTACGACGGGACGCCCGAAAGGCGTCATGATCGAGCACGGTAGTCTCGTGAATACGGCGGATGCGTACCGTCGCGAGTACCGGTTGGATCAGTTTCCGGTGCGGCTGCTGCAGCTGGCCAGCTTCTCGTTTGACGTGTTCGTCGGAGACATCGCGCGGACGCTGTATAACGGAGGCACGATGGTGATTGTGCCGAAGGATGACCGGATTGATCCGAACCTCTTGTACGGCTGGATTCGGGACCAAAACATTACGGTATTCGAATCGACGCCTGCGCTCATCCTGCCGTTCATGCAGCATATTTATGAAGAAGGGCTGGACGTTAGCTCCATGCAGTTGCTGATTACCAGCTCGGATGCTTGCAGTGTCACCGATTACCGATTGCTGCAGGAAAGATTCGGCGGACAATTCCGCATCATCAACAGCTATGGCGTTACCGAAGCGGCCATTGACAGCAGCTTTTACGGTGAGCCGCTGGATAAGCTGCCGCCGTCGGGTCATGTGCCGATCGGCAAAGCTTGGCTGAACGCCCGGTTTTACATTGTCGATGCCGCGTTAAAGCCGGTTCCTGTAGGGGTTCCGGGCGAGCTTGTCATCGGCGGCGCCGGGGTGGCGCGCGGGTACTGGAACCGTCCGGACCTAACCGCCGAGAAGTTTGCAGACAGCCCGTTTGTGCCGGGCGAACGTCTGTACCGGACAGGCGATTTGGCCCGCTGGCTGGAAGACGGCAACGTCGACTTCATCGGCCGGATCGACTATCAAGTGAAAATTCGCGGGTTCCGGATCGAACTCGGCGAAATTGAAACGGCCCTGCTGCGTTTCCCGGGCGTCAAGCAGGCTGTGGTGACCGACCGTACGGATGAGCAGGGGCAAAAGTATTTGTGCGGCTACGTGGCGGCGGATGCTTCCTTGCAGCTGAGCGATCTGCTGTCCCAATTGAAGCAAGAGCTGCCGGCCCATATGGTCCCGGCCCGGCTGGTGTCTCTTGACAAGCTTCCGCTCACGCCGAACGGCAAAATTGACCGTAAAGCGCTGCCTGAACCGACCGGAGAGGTAGAAGTAGGCCGTGAGTATGTGGCTCCTCGCACAACGCTGGAAACAAGACTTGCTCTCATTTGGCAGCAGGTGCTGGGTATTGCGCGAGTTGGAGTCCAAGACGATTTCTTTGACTTGGGTGGTCATTCCTTGCGGGCCTCCACGCTGGTTTCCAAGATTCGGAAAGAGCTGCAAGTCGAGGTTCCGCTGCGGGAAGTTTTCCGCTACACCACGATCGAACAGCTGGCCCAAAGAATCGGCGGTTTAAGGCAGCAGGAGACGTATGAGATTACAAAGGCGGCTGAGGCCGAGTACTATCCGGTTTCATCCGAGCAAAAGCGTCTGTACGTCCTGCGCCAGCTTGACGGGGCCGAGCGCAGCTACAATATGTCGGCGGCGCTTCTTCTCGAAGGCAAGCTGGACCGCACGCGCGTCGAGCACGCGTTCCGGGCGCTGATTCAGCGCCATGAGACGCTGCGTACCGGGATCGAGCAGGTTCAAGGCGAGCTTGTCCAGCGCATCTATGACGAGGTGGAGTTTGCTGTAGATTATTTCCAAGCGAGCGAGCGGGAAGTGGAGCAAGTGGTGGAAGCTTACTATCACCCGTTTGATCTGACCAAGCCGCCACTTCTCCGCATCGGCCTGATCGAAGTCGCCGCGGATCGCCACATTCTACTGTTCGATATGCACCATATCGTCTCGGACGGCATTTCGACAGCGCTGCTCTTCGACGAGTTCAGCCGCCTGTATCGGGGCGAGGAGCTGGCCCCGCTGCGCATTCAATACAAAGATTATGCCGTTTGGCAGCATTCCGAAGCTTACGGGCAGATGCTCCAGCCGCAGAAGGAGTATTGGCTGGAACAGCTGTCGGACGAGCTGCCGGTCTTGGAGCTACCGACGGACTTCCCGCGGCCTGCGGTGCAAAGCTTTGACGGCCGAACCGTGAAGTTTTATATCGAGAAAGATCGGACGGAGAAGCTGAAAGAGCTGGCGGCACGGACAGGGACGACCCTGTACATGGTGCTGCTGTCGGCTTACACCATCCTTATGCATAAATATTCGGGTCAGGAAGATCTAATCGTAGGAACGCCGATTGCCGGAAGAACGCAGGAAGAAGTGCAGCCGATCGTAGGGATGTTTATCAACACGCTGGCCATTCGCAGCCGTCCGGAGCGTTCCAAGCCGTACCTTACGTACCTGGAAGAAATCAAGGACATCACGCTCGGGGCTTTCGAACACCAAAATTATTTGTTCGAAGACTTGGTAGAAAGTCTTCACATTCCGCGCGCGACCGGCCGGAATCCGCTCTTTGACACGTTCTTCTCCCTACAAAATACGGAGAACGAGCAAATTGTCATCGAGGGGCTGGAGCAATCGTTTTATCCACTAGAAAACCAAACATCCAAGTTCGAGCTGCTCCTGGATATTTCGGAGCTGGACGGTCAGCTCGAATGCCGGTTGGAGTACGCTACGGCTCTGTATAAACAAGAGACCGCGGAGCGGTTCGCCAGACATTATGACAAGCTGCTCGAAACCATCGCAGCAGCGCCGGACGAGGATATTGCCTCGCTGGAAATGCTCACGGAGGAGGAAATCCGCGAGCTGGTGCGCGGTTTCAACGATTCGGAGGCGGACTACCCGCGGCAGCAGACGATTCACGGCTTGTTCGAAGAGCAGGCGGAGCTTTACCCGGACAACGTGGCCGCCGTCATGAACGAGCGGCAGCTGACCTACCGCGAGCTGAACGAGCGATCCAACCGCCTTGCGCGGAAGCTGCGGGAGACGGGAGTAGAAGCGGACCAGCTGGTAGCGATTCTGGCCGAACGCTCGCTCGATATGGTTGTGGGCATTCT
>NZ_WUDQ01000131.1:0-8488 GCF_009827695.1 Paenibacillus sp. OT2-17
CTCTGCCAGCTTTTTCACATAAAAGGCAGCACTTAAACCGCTTATTCCTCCACCGAGAATAACGACTTTTTTAGAACTTTTTTTCATGAAAACACTTTTCCTCTCCAACTCCGGGTATATAAGCACAATAAGGGTCACTCTCCAAATAGTCTCCTGTTATTGCAAAAGCCCTTGCTCTAGAGCCCCCACAGACAGCCTTGAATTCACAGACTCCACATTTACCTTTAAGTAGGGACTTATCTCTAAGATTCATCATGATCGGAGAGTTGCGATAAATATCTGCCAGGCTATCCTTTCGTACATTCCCGCATATAAGAGGCAGGAAACCGCTCGGGTATACTTCGCCGATATGACTAATAAAAACAAATCCATCTCCATCATTTACGCCTTTAGGAGCACGTCCTAAAACATCTGCCCTTTTTTGTCCGTCTGCTACACTGCTCTCACCTGCTCTGTGCTTTTCCTGCAGTACGACCCTCCGGTAGTGAGGAGCTTCTGTAGCCTTCACACCGTACGGCATCTGTTGCTGTATTTGATACAGCCATTTCATTACGGCTTCATGCTCATCAGGAGTAATCATATCTTTCTCCATGCCACGTCCGGTTGGAACAAGGAAAAATAAACTCCATAACACGGCCTGCATTTCCTTTACCCTTTCTGCAATTTGCTCCAGATCATGAAGGTTGTACCGGGACACCGTCGTGTTCACTTGAATAGGGATATTCAGTTCCTTCAAATAACCAATTCCTCGCATGGTCGTATCGTAAGAACCTGCTGTACCCCTAAAATGATCGTGAATGTCTGCACATGAACCGTCCAGACTAAACGCCCATCGCGATAACCCAACTTGCTTTGCTTTTTCTACCGCTGCTCGTGTCACTTTAGGGGTGGCACTGGGGGTCATTGAAACCGACAGATTTTTCTCTTCAATTGCATATCGAGCCAGTTCAAACAGATCAGGACGCATTAAAGGATCTCCGCCTGTGAATACAACCAACGGATGATTCATTTCAGCAATTTGATCTATCAGCTTCTTACCCTCTTCTAATGTCAGCTGGCGAGGATCAGGTTTGTACTGAGCTTCCGCTCTACAGTGAAGGCACTTTAAAGCACAAGCTCGTGTAACCTCCCAGATGACTATAAACGGATCTGTATGATAATCACGCGGCGTTTTCAAAGATATCATTGATGTCTCTCCTTTTAGAAGTATAAAAACAACACAAAAACATAGAGCATCATTGAAAATCCAATTTCCGCCATGCCAACTTGTTTTGCCTTTAATCCGAGTTTAGGAAGCCATATGGCTCGTATCAAAAAAATCAAAAAAGGAACAAACAGAGGTAACTTTAACCAGGTAGCAAACAACAAAATCACCAAATGATAGATGATGGAAGCATAATGGTAACGTATATTTTTTCTTTCACGAATGATCGTTTTGACATACAAAGCAGTTCCGATAAAGTAAAGCATCAAAAGTAAGAATAGCTCTGTTGCTACTCTCCAATCCTCTCCTCCCCCCATATAAATAACAGGGTATATAAAAGAACAAAAGAGTAGAATTGCAACAATGTCATTGAGTAAAGCACGTTCATTTTTCGTTTTTGCAAAATAAATATTAGCCATAAAAAAGAGCAATAGAAGAACTCCATACCAGATCAAGGCAGGCTCAAACCATATCAGTGAAATTAACAAAGGAAGTAATATCACTCCGTATACAACGGCGGGTTTGCGGTATCTTTCACTGCTGCCTGTTTTGATCCATTGGAGGACAGGAAAACTGAATAAGTAGATAAAAAACCAGCACACAAATAGGGGGATATGAATGAGTTCCCCTCGAAAAGCAGCTAAACCGAATAAAAATGGAAGAATGAGCATGGCCCAGGCTCCATGTTGATTAGGTATGTATCTGCTCATCCCCTTCAAACCCTTGATCCTTTTTTCACAATCTTTTTTATGTCTGTTATTTCGGTTAATCGATTCATCATCCATTCCCCCAAGATTGAGTTTTATCTTCTAACTTCATTCTAAGTATTATATGAAATTGAACCAATTAGGGAGTTCCCTTTTCCTTAGCGGGGAATATCCTAACCGGAAAAATAACGCTATTTTCTTATGCTATACTGTACTAAAAAAGGGAACAAAGAGAGGATGAACTGTTAAGGGAGGACCTTCTTTACGTCAACTGCATGCTCATCATGCCATTCATCAAGGCGGGCTAACTGGCGCTCTAGATAAGACGAGAGAAGTAGAAGAATTACTCGAAGCAAAAGAATTCAAGGTGGCGCGCCAGGCTGCCGACCACTTGATCGAATATTGGGAAACCCGCATTCTCAGCCATGCTGATGCAGAAGAGGAAGGATTCTATCAGGAAAAGGTCGATAAAAAACCGGAACTGCAGGAGGCTGTCGTCAAACTTACACGGGATCATGACCTGCTCCGAATCATTGTAAAAGAGCTCAAAGCCGGGATCCGTGAAGAAGGGCTTACGCCTGAAGTTCTTCAGCAGTTCCACGCGCTTCTGGTTGTCAATGCTATTCATAGTCGGGAAGAAGAACGTTTGTTGTTTGAGGAACCGTCATGATCAAGATGTGGCATAACGATTCACTTTCTCTATAAAAACGTACCGAAGAAATAGTCCAACGCCTCCTGCGAGTATCTGTCATCTCCTTGCCAAGCTGCTACGGAATAAAAATCATGATTGCCGTGCTGTCGTTTACGAGGCGTGTCCTGTGGGACCAGCAGTCCGGCATATCCCCACACCTCCATGACTACATCACGCTCGTTTTTGCTGGATGGAAACACATCCTTCCAGCGCTTTTCCAATTGACGTGCACTGCTTTGGGCATCACAGTTCTGAACAGCTTCGAGCATGTTATGAAGTATAGCTAGATCCTCATCGGAAACCTGAACATCCTCTTCTTGACTGAACAATTCAAGGTCCATCCAGCAATATAGAAGGTGGTTCAGACGAATACCGCCCCATTTGATTCGTTCAAAATTCAGTACATTCAAATCTTCATTGACGTATTCATTATCAGACATCATTTTATTAAAATTACAATCCCCACAGCTACTGTAATTGGGCAGGACGACAGGCCGCTCACCATAGGTGTGCAAAGGAAGCCCAGCGGTTAATGCCCAGCTCGATAAGGCGCTTCGTAAATGAACCTTTTTCGTGGAAAGGCTGTGCAAAAATGCTGCTGCCACTCGCTCTTTTGTAGCCTTTTGCTGATGCAGCTCATGTAATCTGTTTATAATCTCGTTATGTGTAATGGTGATCGGATCGAACATCAAGCCCTTACTTTTGGCATATTCAAAATCCTCACCCGAAAAAGATCCCCGCTCCTGCTTCCAGCCGCTGGAGGACCAGAATGTGTTCATCAGTATTTTTTTTGCCTTTTTATCCACAACACATCTCCCTTACTCATCTCAACCCCTTCACCTCCAATACAAAGCTCAGGGTTGTAGTGCATTTTATGTAAGATTGCTATTCATCTTTATATTTAAAAGCAATGGCCGTATTTCCTGACCGGGGGTCAAAATAAGAAGAGATTTTCCCCCAGCTCAGTTCATATTCCATATAGGGGTAAGGCTTGGTTTGACGATAGCTTGGCTTCACGGACAAATGTTGCTGTAACAAACGATCATGCTCCCCTTGCCGCTTTCTCTCCCCTTCCTCAGACCAATTATCCCAAGAAGTTGGAAATTCATTGCCCTGAAGCGAAATCTCCACGACAATTAGGCTTGTATCCTTAAAGCATACAGACACAAAAAAATGCCGACGCAGCAAAGAAACCTGATCGAAATGATACCAGATGTAGTCATTCCCTAGCCTTCTTACAGAATGAAAATATTTCGAATACCAAGTGGTCTCTAACAACTGATCTTCTGTTAAAGATGAGTAGATAGCACGCTCACCATCGACCTGAATGATTCCTGATTCCCAGTCATTCATTGCTGCCACTCCTTCAGCTATTATGCCAATCTCCTACAGTTACTCTGTCCTCATATGTACACATGATTGAAAATGGCCTGCCAAGCCCGCTCTAGCACGCGCGTATGTAATTGTTTGGCATAAACATTTCTAACGATGGCAAGAACGATCACACCCACGAATACAACACTGAGCAAAGTGATAGAGGGAACCCAATGGTCAAACATGGCATTCACCAGCACTTGCAGCAAATGTCGTTCGGGTTGTAAATATTCCACCGCCGCAACGATGCCTGCTTCCAGCAATATAATCACAGATATGGTCATAAGCATTACATTGATTACTTTGTATTTAGCAAGCCCTCGCTGAAAAACGCGAGTTCCAGCATATTGCTCCAGCACGATGATCTGTTTGTGAAAATCATTTTCTACCTGTTCTACAGGCAGATCGTGCTTCTGAATTAATGCATGGGCTTTCTTCAATTCGGATTGTATAAATAAACTACTCTGGATAGCAGATCCCAGCTGACCTAAAACATTCATATCTTTTCACTCCATTTTCGATAGCTTCTAAACTACGAGTATATAGGGTTGCCATGCTCTACAAAACGATCGGTTCCAGACCGCTCTCTAAATGAGCCTATTAGTAAAAATCAAAGTAACCCCGCCAGACTCCTTCATTCTGATGCTTGGCAAAATAAAAGCTGCCTCCATCTACAATATTCAATTGGGCTTTGGCATCTGAAGCAATCTGAAACACAAATTCATAGCCCTCGCCAAAGTCGATGCCCGATTGAACAAAGCTGGGATAGCCACCGATTTTGTGAACCGCATATATTTCCTCTACGATGTCCTCAAAATAGTCGGGTTCCTCCTCGTCCAAATGGTTGAGGGCATCGCCATATTCCTCAGGAATGTCTTCACCGTCCCAGACCGGATAGTCATTCTCTTTGAGCTCAGGGAATAGCGGGAACGCCTTGATTTGCATAAATGCCGGACCAAAATCTTTTTCGACCAAATCCTCTACCGACGTATACTCACGAATACACATATATCCTTCCATGTCCTCATGATCCAGTACATCGGGAGACAGAAAGACCGTCAACAGCTTGACACTGTGCATAGCCGGAGGAACAAAAGGCAAGGCAGGCAAATACAATTGCATGATCGGAGCCATAACATTCCCCTGTACATCAATGGGTTGCTCCTCCGTTGGCAAAGCCACTGTAACTCTACCAATCCAGCTCTGATCAAGGGAATCCGAAGGTCTGCGACCCCCTGTATGAAAAATAGTAGCTTTACGTTTTAGAATCGTTCTTAGCTTCTCAATAGCGTTGCTGGACAACGAAACCACTCCTTTCTAATCTAGAATAGAAACAGAACAACATCCTCGCCTGCTTTAAATCCAAACTCTCTTAATCGATCTTCCATCTCTTGAATCTGGCGCAGATAATCTTCCGGCACAGCTGGCAGACCCTGTTCATTCACTAATGTCCCGCCAAGTCTGGCGCGTGCATATTCGGCACTTTTCCACATCGTCTCAAACACAGTTTGCGGCTGCACGGTCCGTACCCCATCCATACTGAAAATCAAATCTGCAAAGCGATCCTCTGCGAGTGTACTCAACCAAAAAAATCCAGGCTCGGTTCCCGTATGTACGCTAAATAGTTCATCATAGCCTCCCAGCCCGTGATGGTGTGCATGGAAAATATCCATATCTCCCCACTCCATTCCGAGACTCAGCATGACATCCCAGATATCCGCTCCACGGTAAGATTGGCCTTGATCCGCTACCAGCCTAAGCATGACAGCATGTTCCCTTTCACCTTCCTGATCTGTAAATGCTTTAAGTTTTTCCGCTTTTGCACGTGCACGGGCAGCATCCTCCCGAGGAAGCACATGAACGGTGCCCTTCTCCTGAAAACGCGCTGGCAGTGTGTTCATAAAGTCTGCAACCTTGGCTTCATCAAGTAAACGAACCTGCATCTCTACATTATCGAATATATCCATGCAAATACAGATTTTATCAAAATGGCATTCACCTGCCGGTCTGCGCCCCACACTAGTCCACATCTGCAAATCATGGACATGCCCATACACGATATATCCTTTGAGCAATTGCAAAATATCCTCATCTGACAACGTAAAGCCACTGAATTCTACATCAATCAGCCAATAAATATTAGCATCAGGCTCCACTTGATGGATTCCTTTTATGGCCTTCACAGGCTCATGTTCCAACTCCACGGCAAGGATGCTAGATACATCCTCACTCCCATGTTCAGGTAAATTCATGAATCTCTCTCCTAACTAGCTGTTTTCACTTTACAGTTTCCTATAATTCTCAATCTATATTAAACTATAACTCACCAAGCACAAAATAGTATAAAAACGGTGCTGGGTTGTTGAACATAACTTTTTAGAAACTTCACAGCTTCGAAAGGGGAGAACTCATGATGCAAAAACTTTGGCAAAAAGGGAAGGCTCTGTCTCTGCCTATTATGGTGTCCGCATCGCTAATATCTGGAGCGCTGTCTGTAAGTACACCTGCGGCGAATGCGGCTGCAACCAAGGAATTGCTTCAGCTATCCGGTCAGACTACTTACTATGGAGAGGTCGAGCATGGGCAGCCGAACGGCCGTGGTACGATCAAATGGAGCGAATATAAGCAGTATTCGGGTGATTTTGTGAATGGCAAGCGCTCAGGTACCGGAAAATATATAAATCAATACACCGATGCAGATGGACAAAATCATAAAGTCGTATACAACGGCACATGGAGCAATGACACGATGAGTGGCAAGGGTACGCAGACTGAAAAAGTGACCCAAATGGACGGAACCGTACGTTCGAACGAGATCCAAGTAGGTACCTTTCAGAACAATGGATTACAGAGTGGCTACCAAGTGATCCACGCTGTGGCAGATCCAGACTACAGCTTCACTTATAAAAATAGCAAAGAAATACTAAATATCTTGCACAGTAATCAAGATCTGGTCCAAAGATGGCAAAAAGGAGATCTCTTCTCCGTAAATTATAAAAATGGCTCTGTCCAAAAGGAATACTCTATGTTCCCTGAAGAGACTGCTACCAAGGAACGTCAAAGACAAGCGTCTATCAAGTATTTCAAAGGAATTACCGCCAAGGTCACTCCTCACTTGCAGCAGTTTGAAAAGCTGTCCAAGCAGATTCCGCTAAAATAATTAATACGACGCGAAACATGCATTAGCCTCTACGCAAGAAGGCCTCTCTTTCTAATGGAAAGCTCCATTTGAAAAGAGGGGCTTTTTTCGTTTCGTTATGAATGACATATAAGAACTTCGGATCATAACACCTCCTACTATTCTCCCTTATGCCCCCTCATGAACTCATACAAATGACTTATTTTTCACTTAAATCCCCTCCTTTTTTTGCTAACTCCCACTAGATTCACTAAAATATAAGTAATTATTTTAATCATCCGAGGTGGACATCATGGCTAAAATTATGGTTCCTCCTGAGAAACTAGAGGCGGTTTCCAGGCAGTTCGCACAGGCACGTGAGCTGGGGGCACAAATTTGCGGACAACTGTCACAGCATATTCAGATGTTGGAAAATAGCTGGGCAGGAACAACACAGCAGCGCTTTTATCAGGATTTTCATAAAGCGCGTGGACAAATGGATGCTTTCACTCAAACTGTCGATTCTGTCAGCACAGAGCTGCGTTCCATTGCAGTAAAATTCAAGGAAACAGACACCCAAGCAGACACGGGTATTCCCAAAGGAGATCACAGCGGACAGATCGGCAGCAGTGAAGGGGCAACTTCCGGGAAAAAAGGACCCGATCCAGCAGATATAGCTATTAACAGCATTTCAGAAGCCAATAAATGGCGCGGGCAACTGGGATTTGCCGGAACAGCTATCTATAGCGGTCTGGCTTCCACACTTGTGCTCACCAAAACAGTAGAATTCAAGAAAAGTCTGAAGAATCCCACTCGAGCGGTTATACATAATGCGGCATGGGTGAATGGCAAGGGTAACAATGCGTTTATGCGTAATTTGGGCAAAAGCCTAAACCGCCAATTCGCTAAACCCGGTATTGTGATGAAGGGTTTAAAGGGCTTTGATCGTTTAGCTGGAAAGCTTCAAATGGGTAAGCTCGGCCTCGGATTCAACAAAGCCAATAGCTTTCCTCAGTGGACGCGGAACGTCATCGCCGGGGTGGAAAAAGGCCGTTACGGCATAGCCACCCGCCAAATTCCCGGCATGATTGCCAAAAAGCTATACCCTATTAATGCCACCATGAATATTGTGGGCGAGGGTATCAGTCTGGCTGGAAAATGGAAAAGCGGGAAGCTTACCGGAACGGATGTGGCTGTATCTGCTTCTAACGTAGCGATTAAAACCGCTGCAACTTATGGCGGTGCTGTTGCTTTGGGAGCCGTAGGCGGCGCTATCGGTGGTCCGGTCGGTGCAGCCGTCGGTGCTTACGTCGGCGGTACGGTGGGAAGCTGGGCAGGTGGAAAAGTCGCCAAATTCGCCGAAAAGGGGATACGTTGGGCCAGCAAACTATTTA
>NZ_WUDQ01000132.1:0-8482 GCF_009827695.1 Paenibacillus sp. OT2-17
TTCGTTTGTTATCGCTGCTGTTATGCGCTACTACACTGACAACGGCCTGTCCGCTTCCTGCCCATGCCTTTGCCAATCACTTACAGTCCTCGTCCGCCAGAAGCAGCCTGACCGCAAATGTAGATGCTTCACATGCTCAGTCTTCGTCGTATACGTCCAGGCTGGCTCTATATCATTCCATCGAAGCCCTGACTGGAGTTCCTTGGTACAGGCTGGCCGCCATCGACCAGTATGAACGCACACTTACAGTGGCCCATCCCAGGGATCGCAAGCATGCAGAACGGATCATAGGTATTTTCATCACGGGACCAGTCTGGTCCGGCCTGATGAACCCTGATTCGGAGGATCAAAATCCGCGTTCCATTGAACTATTTTCCGGGCTGGGACAAGACGGTTCGGGTGATGGAATCGCTGACCGTAATAATGACAAGGATCTGCTATTCAGCATCGCATCTTATCTCGGAAAGTATGGAAACAACGAGGATGAATTTGGTATTGCCGTTTGGGAATATTATCATAACAGCCGCGCAGTTCAAAGAGTTCAGCAGTTTGCCAAGCTGTATCGGACGTATGGCAAGCTGGATCTGGTCAGTCAAGCCTTCCCTCTTCCTTTAGGCAGCATTTATAGCTACCGCAGCACATGGGGAAGCCGTCGCAGCTGGGGCGGTTACCGTATACATGAAGGAACTGATCTGTTTGCTGGCTATGGAGTTCCAGTTCGCAGTACCTGCTACGGTGTAGTTGAAATGAAGGGCTGGAATCCCTTCGGCGGATGGCGAATCGGAATCCGAGATCTCAACAACCGCTATCACTACTATGCGCATCTTTCCGGCTTTGACAAAACCGTCCACAACGGAGACATCGTTACACCCGGTCAGACGGTGGGCTGGGTCGGAAGCTCGGGCTATGGAAAACCCGGTACTCAAGGCAAGTTTCCACCGCATCTGCACTATGGTATATATCGAGACAATGGTTGGGCAGATTGGTCCTTTGACCCGTATCCGTTATTAAGACAGTGGGAGCAGACCGAACGCAAAGCGCTCAAAACAGGAAAAACAAAAGGGACCTCCTCATAGGGTCCCTTTTGTTTTTCCTGAGCAACTCACGTCACTCCCCTCCGCTCTATGGCGTTGGGGACTGGCTAGAGGTGTTTTGGTCTTCCTGTACCTCTGGAACACTTACTGTGCTGGGATCTACAGCGCCGCTACTCTCTATGGAATGGGGAGGCAACGCCAACTGCGGAGCGGCTGCACCATTTTTACCCACTGGTTTCCCCTGATTGTCATAGTAGTACATCGGAACGTTGCCTACCACTAATAAATAAGAAACCGGAATTTCCGTCTCCACAATCTGAGGTTGCATCTCAAACGGTATAACCACGGACACTTCCGTCGTAATCCGAATGTACACTTCCACCAAGATCATGTTTATGCTCGCATCCTGTTGACGGGTATTTAAATCCACCTTGATTGCTCCATGCGGCTCCACCTTTAGGGGGACCGTTGGTCCATAAGCTGCCAACAGTGGACTGCCCAATGCCTGACCAATCGGAACACTCTCATCAAAATGGCTCATGCTGTCCATCGTTGCCTTGACTGCTTTGAGCGTGTCTGACGTAATTCTCATATGCTCTGCATAATTCAGAACAAAGCCGGAGGTTCTTCCTTGTGCATCCGTTCTCCATTCGATCAAATTATCAGCCGTCTTCCCCTGCTCTACCTGTGCTGTAATTGCTGAATTAATAGCCTCCGTCGCCATTTGTTTGACCCGTACTTTTGCCAGGTGCATCATAGGCGGCTTCAAATGCTGCTCCACATAAGCAGCCACCTGTATGATTCCCACCAGCAGCGCCAGTACCACAATCAAAAATACTCTACGTCTGCCGCGTCGTCTTCTGTTGGGCGCGCTGTGCCATTGCGGTCTTCTCATCATCCGTTCCCCCCGCAGCGTTGAACTTACCCTACAAGGATATGCAAGGGAGGGACGAAAAAGAAGCCGCCCGTCCGGCAGCTTCTCTAGATGGAATACATATACAATTGCAAATTTCAGGTGCACTTATTATTTGAAAATATGGTCAATCTTTTCGATATCAGCCTGACTCAATTGGACATTTAGCGTCTTCAAATTCGCCAGCACCTGCTCCGGCCCCTTCGCCCCTGGAATGAGGGCATCAATCGAATCGCGGGTCAAATACCATGAGAGTACAACATGAGCAACCTCTGCATTCAACGCATTGGCAATCTCTCGTACCTGCTCCACTTTGTCCAAATTACGAGCAAATGCATCTCCCTGAAACAGTGGATTTTTTGCTCTGATGTCTGTGAAGGTCATGTCTTTCGTATACTTACCACCCAGCAATCCTGAGGCTAGCGGGAAATAAGGCACAAACGAAATGCCATTTTCCTTGGTATAAGGCAGCAGATCCTTCTCAGCTTCCCGTTGAAACAAATTATATTGGGATTGGAGCACATCTACATAACCGTCGCTATTCGCATCCTTAAGTTGTTCAATGGAAAAGTTAGATACGCCAATAGCCTTGATTTTGCCTTCGTCCTTGAGCTTCTTCAATTCTCCAACTGCTTCTGCCTTCGGCGTAGCTTCGTCCGGGAAATGGATATAGAACAGATCGATATAATCGGTCTGTAATCTTTTCAGACTGGATTCGACGGATTCACGTAAAAAAGCAGGCGAGTTGTCAAAAACAACCTCTCCGTTCACAAATTTGTGTGCCCCCTTGGTCGCAATGACCGCTTCCTCACGTTGGCCCCGCTCCTTCAGCACCTCACCGATCAACCGCTCTGAGTGCTCAGGTCCATAAATAAAAGCCGTATCCAGAAAATTGATGCCGTTGTCCAAAGCTGTGCGAACAACTTCTTTACCCGTTTCATCATTCAAACCGGAAAAGAGATTATGTCCTCCCACCTTATTTGCACCCAAACCGATTGGTTTTACATATAGATCTGTTTTTCCAATACGCACTTGCTCTGCCAATTCACGTCATCTCCTTTTCGAAAGTTACTTCCATTTTAATATTAAATTCCAAAAAAATCAAAGTGCGTACCTGGCAGTTGTTCTCATCCTTTAATCCCCGTCAAGGCAATCCCTTCCATAAAATACTTCTGTCCTATGGCAAAAAGAATAATAGCAGGCAAGACTACAATTAAAGATGCGGCCATCAAAACGCCCCATTGAGCCGAATATATTCCCTGAAATTGCTGCAGCCCAATCGCCAACGTAAATTTGCTCTCATCATTAAGGTAAACCAGCGGCCCCATAAAATCATTCCATGTATTCAAAAACGTAAACAATCCAATGACCAAAATCGCCGACCTCGACAAAGGCAAAATAATACGGGTGAAAATCGTAAAATGATTGCCTCCATCCACAAATACAGCTTCATCCAGTTCTCGCGGTAGCGTCATGTAGAATTGTCTTAGCAAAAAAATATTAAAAACGCCTCCACCAAAAAAAGAAGGTAATACCAATGGAACGTACGAATTAACCATGCCTAATGCCTGCCAACCAATAAATGACGGAATCAGCGTGACTGCAAACGGCAGCATCATGCTGCTTAATAACAAGGCAAATACCTTATCTCTTCCCTTCCATCTCATTCGCGCAAAGCTATAGGCAGAAATGGTACTCGACAGAAGTACACCCGCCAAAGTACCCGCAACGACGATAAATGTATTCACAAAATAGCGCCCAAAGGATAACTCTTCAAACGGCTGTAAAAAATTCTCGAATACAAAAGGCTCTGGAATCCATTTCGGCGGGATCAAAAAAATCTGACTTAAATCCATCATGGAGCTTCGCACCAGCCAGTAAAAAGGAAACATACAAAACAGTGAGCCCACTATGAGAACTGCGTAGAGCAAAACCCTGCTCCAACTTAAACCGCGTTTTTTCATGTTCATACCCCCCCGCCTTCGTAATACACCCATTTTCGGGCCGTCTTGAACAGAAAGGCAGTGAATACCAAAACGACAATAAAGAGCACCCAAGCAATAGCACAGGCATAACCCATATTCGAAAAAGTAAATGCCTCGCGGAACAAATAAAAGGTATAAAACAAGCTGGAGTTATTGGGTCCACCCTGAGTCATGACGTAAGGTTGAACAAACACTTGAAACCCACCGATGAAGCCCATAATCGTATTAAAAAAAATAGTGGGCGATGTCAATGGAATTGTAATATACATAAGCTTATGAAGAGCGTTTCCACCGTCAATTTCAATGGCTTCATAATAATGTCTAGGTATATCTTGCAAGCCTGCCAGAAAAATAATCATGGTTCCTCCAACGGTCCACAAACTCATTAAAACCAGAGTAGGAACTACCGACCCTTCGCTATATATCCACTGACTTTCAGGCAAATGCAGCGCACGCAATACCACATTTAGCAAACCAAGATCCGGATCAAACAGCCACATCCAGATCATAGACGATGCTATGAGTGGCACAATGGTAGGGAGATAGAAAACAGTTCTGAAAAAAGCCAGACCTTTTACCTTTTGATTAAGCAATATCGCCAAAAAGAAAGCTACAATAATTTGCAAGGGCACACTCAGGAACACATAATAAAACGTAACCCCGAGTGATTTATAAAAAAATTGATCCGTACCGTCAAATAAGTGAACGTAATTATCCAGACCGATAAAATGGGCCTGTGAAGCAACCTTGTAATCGGTAAGACTGAACCAGAGACTAGCGATCATCGGTCCCAGAACAAAAATGACAAAGCCGAGAATAGCAGGGGCGGCAAAAAGCCACCCCAACCAATTTTCCTTCTTACGAATAGAAGATAATGATTGCATTCTATCCCTCTCTTTCTGTCAAAACACTCACCCTATTCTTTTGGATACGTCCCTTTAAATTCCGCGTTGGCCTTTGCGGAAACCTCCTTGAATGCTTGCTCCACCGTTTTCTTGCCCAGCCATACCTGATCCAGCGCCGGGTTAATGATAGCATTGATTTTTTCCGAGTTTTTCAGATAATAGTCGTAAGAATTGACACCGTTATGCAGCGTTTGGTTCATGACAGCATCACGGTAACCATCGGCATGACCTGGTTTGACATCGGCCCATTTGCTAATCAAGTCTGGTTCGGTGTACCACTTTTTCATGACAGGCATCCACAATCCGCTGGAATGCATGTCAAGTCCGCTTTCAGCATCCAGCAAGAATTTATAAAACATCCATGCTTCTTTAGGATGTTTGGTTTTGGCAGAAATCACTTCCGGTTCGCCAAACAGGATCGTTTTGCTGCTCTTCAGCTTGGGTAACACGCCTACACCAAAATTCACCTTCGATTCTCCAAGATCCAATTGAACCCACTGTCCATCCAAATCCATCGCTACACGCTTACTTTGTAGTGCTACGGCCGGGGAAGGTATATTTTTGGACTGCGTTGGCGACGGTGCCACATGATAAACGTTGATCAGATCAGCCATTTTCTGAACAGCTTCAATCACATCAGGGCTCTCAAGATTAAGCGAGTCCCCTTTGTCTGAAATGACACTTGCGTTATTGGAAGGCACAAGCAAATGCCACATCCATGTATCAAACCGAACTCCATACTGTTTAATGTTACTTGCATCGAAATTGGGACTGAGCGCATTATTTCCCGCTTTATCAATGGTGAGCTTTTGTGCAGTCTCTAAAAACTGCTCCCATGTCCAAGCCTCCTCAGCCTTTACTGGCGGCAAAGCAACACCAGCCTCATCAAACAAATCTTTATTGTAATAAAGCGCGAAAGCTTCCTCAGTTACCTTGATCCCAGCCACTTTGTCCTTATCCCAATAGATGACTGAATTAGGAATAAGACTTTCCTTCGTTAGCTCCTTATCCTCCTTCAAAAATTCATTTAAATTATATAGTTTGCCTTGTTCAGCCCATTGCAGAGCCTGTGCTTTATAAATGGGAAATACATCGGGTGCCTGATTGGCGGCAAACATCGTCGTTAATTTGGTTACGTAATCCCCGGGGATATGCATATAGTTAATTTTGATCCACGGATATTTCTCTGTAAATTTTTTAGCGATTTCCTGCTGAACCTTCTTTTCATTGGTGCTCCCCCAACTGGCATAGGTCAGTGTCACTTGCTCGTGACCCTGCAAATCAACTGGTTTGCTGCTGCTCTCATTTGAACTACAGGCTGACATAAGCCCAACGATCAAGCACATGCAGACAATCCATAATTTTCGTTTTAACATGAGTAACGCCCCCAAACCGTTTATTTTTTTATCTTTTCGTTTGTTGCTTCGTCACTAAACTCATTTTAGCAAACGCTTACATTTTTAAAAGTCGTACTCTCATTGGATTGGTGTCATTTGATTAGATCTATGAATTTCTCCGATGCGAATCAGGACGAATGTCCCTTTACCTGCTGGCGAGTGGAGCGTAACGCCATAATCCATTCCATATAATAGCCGTACTCTTCTGTCTACATTTTTAATGCCCGTTGATCTGATTTCTCCAGCTTGAATTCGGCGTATATGATCTTCTTGAATTCCTAATCCATTATCCTCCACTTTAAAACACACCAATTGCTTCTCGATCCAGGCTGTGATCCTAATCAGACCCCCTGATTCCATTTCGGCGAAGCCGTGAATAATTGAATTCTCTACAAAAGGCTGCAAGAAAAGTTTGGGAACTTCCATCTGAAGCAAAATGGGATCAATATCATATTCCACCGTGAACTTGTCCTCAAAGCGATTCTGCATAATATAAATGTATTTTTCCAGCCAATTCAGATCGGTTTCCAAACTCCATGTATCGTTTTTATTTCGAGTAGTAATTTGCAGCATTTCCGCCAGACTAATGATCAATTGGCCCAGCTCGTGCTGTTTATGTTCTAACGCGATCCAATACATGGTCGTTAAGGTGTTATACAAAAAATGGGGATTCAGCTGTAAATTAAGTGCCATTAACTCCGACTCTTTGGCTCGTAGACGTGACTTGTAATTTTCCTCGATTAAATCTTTAATTTTTTCATTCATTTGATTAAACCGAATCACCAGGTCTCCCAATTCATCATAGCCACGTACAGGAATTCGAATATCAAAATGTCCCTTCTCCATTACTTTCATCGCCTGTTTCATATCCGTGATGGGCTTACTGATATAAACAGACAGTAAATATGCAAGAATAACAGCAACGAGCATCATAAAACCTAAAAAAAACACCGTGTAGGTGCGAATCGTTGACAGATGTCCCAATACATCTTCCATGGGAATGGCTATATAAGATACCCAGCCCGTCGTCTTCATCGCTTCGTAAACCAGTAATATGCTTTGACCTTTAACGTTTACCATTTTCATCCCTTGTTCCGAAGTAATGGCATCCTTAAGCCAATCCGCCACGGGCTCCCCCACTTGTTGCTGTCCATTCGAACTCATGACCATCCCATTTTTATCATGAATCATGCCATAGGATAGATGTGCAAATCCGCTGCGGGCTGCATAATCTTCAAAGCCCCCTTTTAACAAGTCAGGACGAAAATTCAATATAAGTATAGGTTTTTCCTTTCCCTCCGGAAGCGTATGAAAGGTTCCTGCATCATCTAATGCAGTCAAATGGAGCTGCTTTACCACAGCAAATAAAGAACTAAACTCATAGGAGCCTCGTTTTAAATCCTGCTGATGGAATGTATCGGCATACGAATAAGCGGGAATCCATTTGGTAGCCCCTTCTGCTTCCACCGCCGTTGTTGCCAACGGAGAAGAATAGAACGGCTGAACGGGAATATACATCCGATCAGTGCTTCCATATGCATAATTTTGCGTCATAATTTGGGAAGCATACACTTCCTCCATATTGCCAAAGTATCTGTACAAAATTTTTGTAATGCTGCGATCAGCTCGTAACAGCGATGAAGAATCCGTAGTATCCACGTTCATAATGGTCTGAAGAAGATCATGGTCGATCGGAATCATATCTACGGTTTTTTGAATAGCTGTCAGCTTGTTATCCAGCAGCTGGTTATTACTACGCAGAACGCTTGTAACGCTATCTGTTACATTTGTAGTAATATTCCGTGCGCTCGTTTCAAAGTAAACGAAACCTAGGATCAAAACGATAAAACCAGACAACAAAAAATAGGACAGCATCAATTTCGTACGAAAGCTACTGTCCAAAAATTTTTGATACATATATTTAACTTGGCGCATCGTATCTTCCTTTCACCTAACAATCAGTTGAATTTCCTACGAAATTCTTCCGGCGTGTGCATTACGTTTTTTTTGAACACTTTAAAAAAGTATTTGATATCTTTATAACCAACCTGTCTACTAATTTCTGCGACCTTGGCGTCTGTATGCAGCAGTAAGTGCTGAGCCTTTTGCATTCTGAGCTTCACCATATATTCCGTGAACGAGAGCCCAAAATAATTTTTGAACAGAATGCTAAAATAGGACGCATTATAGTGGAAGCGCCGGGCCACGATCTCCAGACTTAGGTCTTCATGTAGATGTGCATCTAGAA
>NZ_WUDQ01000133.1:0-8477 GCF_009827695.1 Paenibacillus sp. OT2-17
TCCTTTGTGTGCGGCGTACAGATAGCAACGTGCTAACTGACGCGTAGTCACGTCACTGTTCACATGAAGCACGGTCGAAATTCCTTGGTCCACGTGCGGCTGGATTTCTGCAATCAGATCAAGCACTTTGAACTGATCCATTTGATAAGCGGATTTATAGAAGAACACGTTATCCTTTTGCAAATAAGGCATTGGATAGTAGGTCGTCGAATTGGCATAGGTACGGGTTTCAATCTGCTCAACAATCGGCATGACGCTGGATGTTGCATTTTGAATGTACGAAATGCTAGCAGTCGGCGCAATTGCCATACGATAGGCGTGGTACAGGCCATTTTTCATCACATCTGCTTTTAATTTGTCCCAGTCCGCTGAAGTCGGAACATAGATGCCTTTGAACAACTCTTGCACACGTGCAGTTGTCGGACGATAATCTGTGTTCAGGTATCGGTCAAAATATACGCCTGTCGCATAATCCGATTCCTCAAATCCATAAAAGCTTTGTCCAGATGCTTTCGCGATTTCCATACTCTTTTCGATGGAATGATAGTTCATCGTCATGAAGAAGGTACGGACAAAGTCTTTTGCTTCATTGCTTTCATACGCAATTTTGTTTTTGGCAAAGTAGCCGTGCAGATTCATAACACCCAGACCGACGGAGTGCATTTCACGGTTCGCTTTCGCAACACCTGGTGCATTAGCTACTTGGGTCATATCGCTGACTGAGGTGAGCGCGATCATACCCTCATGAACAGATTCGCGAATTTTACCATGTTCCATCACATTTACAATGTTCAGAGAAGCCAGATTACAGCTCACGTCCCGGCGGATAGTATCCTGTTGTCCGTAATCTGTAATTTCGGAAGTTTCCTGCAACTGGAAGATTTCCGTGCATAGGTTCGACATCTTGACTTGACCCACGTTTTTAAGAGCATGTGCCTGGTTCGCGTTACTTTTGTTCATGATATATGGATAACCAGACTCCAACTGAATCATGGCAATTTTCGTCAGCATGTCACGTGCGCTCATCGCTATTTTTTTCTTCACCCGATCGTCAGCAAGCAGCGTGTCGTACATTTCATCCAAATCCATGTCGTCCAGATGCGTTCCATAGGCTTTGAACACACTGTAAGGAGCAAATACATGCAGCGGTTCATTATCTTGAGCCAGCTTGTAAAAGCGGTTTGGCACCAGCAATCCAATAGAAAGTGTCTTGAGACGTACTCTTTCGTCAGCATTGATTTTTTTGCTATCCAGGAACTCAAGCACGTCCCATCCGAAAATGTTGTAATAGGCTGCGCCAGAACCTTTACGTTGTCCCATTTGATCTGCGTAGGAGAAGCCGTCTTCCATCAGCTTCAGCACAGGCATTATGCCTTTTGCTGCGCCTTCTACACCCTTAATCGCTTCACCGCGTGCCCGCAGCTTCGACAGATTAATGGCAACACCTCCGCCGATTTTGGACAACTGCATGCAGGTGTTCAGCACATAGTTGATTGAGTTCAGGGAGTCGTCCATTTCGAGCAGGAAGCAGGAAACCAATTCCCCACGGCGGCTTTTGCCTGCATTTAGGAAGGTTGGTGTCGCTGGCTGGAGACGTTGCTCCATCATCGAGCGGGACAACAGGCGTGCCGTATCGGCGTTACCGCGTCCTAAATGCAGCGCGACAGCAGCAACCCGGTCAGGGTAATGTTCCAGATAGACTTTACGGTCGTTACTCTTCATTGCATAGTCAGTATAAAACTTGGATGCTGCCATATAGGAAGGAAATTTAAAATTATAGCTATGAGTGATATGGAAAATATCATTAATTTCGTCAGCCGTGTAGCTGTTATAGAAATTTTCGTAATAATCATTCTCAATCATATACAGCACTTGAGCGGTTGTGTCAGCAAACTTCAAACTCCGTTCCTGAACTTCCTTCATAAATTCCGCTACAGCCTCTTGGTCCTTTTCCAATTGGAAAAAGCCGTCTGTATCGCGTTTCATCAACATGTTGTTCAATTCAATATGCCGCAACTCGGCTCACCTCCTGTTTAAAACGCTCTACATCTCCGAACGTTCCAGATAATTCAAATTTACTAATTACGGGGACATTATAGTGGTCGGCAATCAAATCCGCACTTTTGGCAAATTTCTCACCCCAGTTACGGTTGCCGCTTGCAGCTACACCAACAAGGTTTTGTGCATTTTTTTTCAAAAAGGAAGATACCCTCTCAGGTATCTGCCCAAACCCGGTTGTATATGTAATAAGTACGTAAGGTTCTTCTATAGTCATTTGCTCCTCGATCTGAACCGCTGGAAGCTTGAGCTTGTTTATAAATCTTTTTACATTGCCGGTCTTGGAATCATATGCAATCAGCATGGTATGCAACCTCCTTAAACAATTAACGAAAAAAGAAAACGGCATTGCCCGAGATCCATCATAGCTGGAAACCCTTGCTGGCTGTGCCATTTAAAATTTTTGACTCTATATTTACATGTATTTTCATACCTGTATCTTCAAGATATCGGGCATAAATACGTTTTTTACACTATATTTAGAGTACATTCTCTATTTTATATCTATATATAGTTTTGTCAATCGGTCTAGAGGGGATCAGCGGACCCAGATCGGGTATAAGTCCAAGCGGGGTACGGAAAAGAGCGAAAGAACTTTTTTTTCGTAAGTATGTTAAAAAAGTATTGGAGTTTTTGAGGGTGAAGATGTACGATTTGTCAATGGGCAATAGAATGGAAAATTTACATTTTACTGTAGAAAGGATGAAGCAGATGGGAAATGATTTTATGGAATTTCAATCGTTTAATATGATCTTTTTTATCGTATTTGGACTCATTGCTATTGTAATGATTATGGGAATTGTCAAAACGATAGGAGCGGGCCTGTCCAATCAAGCAGCCGAACGGATACAACGTTCATGTAAGGTTGTGGATAAACGGACGAGAGTGCGTGGGGGATCAGGCGATTTTTCAGCTTCGACATATTATTATATCACCTTTGAGTTTGACGGGGGTGAGCGTATGGAGCTGGAGGTGAAGGATACGGACTTTGGTATGATTGTGATCGGGGATCGTGGGGAGCTTCATTATAAAGGTACACGTTTTCTGGAGTTTGTAAGAGTAATGGAAGCATAAAGGTGTTGGCGGGGAGTTAGTATTGCCAAAACAAATACATAATTGGAGGGAAGATTACGATGCCGCATATCATTGGAAAACGAATTGTATTGAGAGAATACCGTCAAGAAGATGTACCAGCTATCCGAAAATGGGTCAATGACCCGGAAATCACACGTGGTTTAAGCGACGTGTTTATCTACCCGCATTCACAGGTGAATAGCGAATCCTTTGTGCAGATGATGATTGACGGCAACCCCGAGATCAAAGGTTTTGTCATTGCGCATAAAGACACACTGGACTATATCGGACAACTGGATTTATTTAAAATCAACTGGGTAAATCGGCACGCCACCCTTGGTGTTGTGATCGGGCGTGACGGTGACTTGGGCAAAGGCTACGGACGGGAAGCGATCCGGCTGTTACAAAAATTTGCATTTCATACACTGAATCTGCATCGGCTGGAGCTGGAGGTCTATGCGTTCAATGAACGTGCACACCGTTGCTATTTGGCATGCGGCTTCAAGGAGGAAGGGCGGCTACGGGAAAAGCTATTCAGGGAAGGGCAATACTATGACATTATTCAGATGGGGATTTTGCGAAGCGAATACGAGGCTGCAGAGCAAGCGACGGAATCCTAAGAATGCAATCTCATAAGCTATTTTACTCCGTCAGCTTTCTTCAATTTTTTATGAGTGAAATCACGGGGACTACGCTCATCCTTTTTCTATTAGCTAAAGGACTTTCTTTGCAGAGTGCGAACTTCTTACTAGTTGTATTCTTTGTAAGTATTTTTTTGTTTGAGATACCCACAGGGGCTATTGCAGATAAGTATGGAAGAAAAATTTCTGTTATTTTGGGACTTTGTTGTTTTCTACTCTATAGTGTGTTGTTCGTTTGGACAGATCATATCGGGGTGCTTGTGTTTGCGCAAGTTTTTGGGGGTCTGGCTATATGTTTACAATCAGGTTCGTTGGAATCATGGGTTGTGGAAAATAGTGATAAGCCCATGGAAGTTCTTTTTACAACCTCTAACAGTATACAGTACATTTCGGGATTTATTTGTGGTCTGTTGGGAGCCTTCCTCGCAACTTTTAACTATTCACTTCCATGGGTGGCTAGCATTTTATCTATTATTGTATGCATTTTTCTATGTTTCTTTTATATGGATGAGGAGAACGTTACTCAGCGAAAGACGTCTACTACCCGTATTAAAACGATTATCGGAGAAAGTGTACGTATCGGTTTTGAAAATAAGTCTATCTGGATCGTGTTTATGATTGGCTTATTTATCAGCTTTTCGAACTCGGCGGGGAATACATTTCAACAGCCACGTCTGGTTGGCCTTTCCGAACAAGGGATTTGGATTATGGGGTTTATCAAGGCAGGGTATTCACTATGTATGACTTTGGGAAGTTACCTGGTTCGAAAGCTAGGCTCACGATACAGTGATGTACGTATACTCATGTATGCTTGCGGTATGATTGGGATATGGCTCATTTTAGCCGGTGCGTTCAACACATTTTATCCTGCACTGCTTACCTTTTTGATCTATGAAATTGGGCGCGGCATGTATCCGGTTGCCAAACAAATTTTTCTGAACAAAAGAATCTCTAATGAGTATCGTTCTACACTACTATCTCTGGATTCTGCGATTTCACAATTAGGCATGTGCGTAGGTTTAATCGTGACAGGTATCATCAGTCGTAATTTTACGGATTTGTCTTCCGATCAAACACCAATTCAAATATCTTGGGTGATGTGTGGCGGGATTGCGTTGATTCCTATCATTTTATTGTTTCACGTCAATCGTGTTTCAGGCAAAAGTAATTCTTGGAAAGAAAAAGAAACCAAACAGAATGTTTAATATAAAAGTTAATGTAGAAGGGCTGAACAGCATTGTCTGTCAGCCCTATAATATTTCATTAAAAAGCAAACCCTATTTTTCGCCGTACCACAGTTTCAGGCGATTTTGGATTAGGCCAGTGTAGATTTCTTCAGCTTTTGGCACACCCGCCTGATCCAGCTCTTGGAGCATGCGGTCATACACAGCGTCGAACTGATCTGGCTTGGCGAGTACAGCCTCAGGAATCCGTTTGCGTACAATGTCCTGCGACTTTTGATAAATAACATTGTAATTCGTATCGGTCGGAACAGGCATGTTGTAGGCAGCACCCCACTCTTTTACCGGAAAATCCTTTTCGTTCGGAAACAGGTCTTTCCACGTCTGGGCTTTGTATGCCTGAAGGGACTCTTTTTCGGCTTGACTATAATTTTCGGTAATCATCTCCGGATAATTGGTTGTGTAATAGTTGCCAGAAGGGTCCTTCACGCTATCGCCATAATGTGGCCCCCATATCCAGTACAAACCGATTCCTGACTCTCTGCTAAAAGAAGCGTTATCAGTGTTTTTACGTTGTTGCACATCCGCCGGAATGACTCGTTTGCCGTTCTCTACGTTGTAATGCTGGCCTTCAATTCCCCAATTGCGTAAAATTTGTCCTTCGTCGGAGGCCAGAAAATCCAGAAACTTGATAGCTCGCACCGGATTTTCGCATGAGGTTGTAATTCCGATCCCGGATGCAGTATCGAAGCCGATAGGCTGAAGGGAATGGTCCTCGTATTTCTCATTTAAAGTGACTGGAAAATGGGCGTAAGTGAATTCATCCTTACCGGCTGCCTTGAGCGCATTTTCGGCATCTTGATAGTTCCATTCCTGATCAATGAGTCCGATGACACGGCCTGCGGCGATTTTGGACTTGTACTGATCACTTTTTTGTACAAAAGTATCCTTATCCAACAGTCCTTCATTGTACATATGGTTCAACCAACGGAAATATTCGCGTTCTTCTGGGCGCTTGTAGTGAAGAATGGCTTTGTGTGTTTTAGGATCAATATAATATTCGCCATCGTCGGGTCCACCTGTAGCAGTAACAGCCGGGTTTGTCACTGTAATTTGAATTTTCCAGTCTTCGGCATCAAGTGATAGGGGAATGGTAGGCTGGCCATTGGTGGTAGGGTATTTGGCGACATAATCTTTAAGTGCTTTTTCAAAATCTTGAACGGTGCGGATTTTAGGGTATCCAAGCTTCTTAAGTGCCTGATGCTGGATTTCGAAGCCAGCTTGTGCATCAAACGCGATGTGATCCACACCCAAATTGGTCGGGATCGTGTAAATGGCTGGATCTTCACTACTATATTTAATACGATTAAAATAGTCTCCATACACTTTCTTAATGTTAGGGCCGTATTTATCAATGAGATCTGTTAAGTCAATGAGTGCTCCGGCATCGACCAACTTGCCAATGTCTGATTTGGGGTACACGAGATCTGGATACTCTCCGCTCGCTGCCATTAAAGCAAACTTTTCCTCGCCTCGACCATTGACAGCATGTTCGGCATTTAGCGTAACGCCCGTTTTCTTGATAATTTCCTGCCCGACAGCATCCTTCATGTTGTTCCAGTTAGAGCTGGAATCACCGCCAAAGAAAGTAAGTGTAATGGGACTGGTGTCATTAGGATCTTCCTTTTCTGCCTTACCGTCTGTTCCATTCGCGCAGCCCGTTGTAACGAGCAGCAGCAAAGACAGGAGTAGAATGGAGCTCTGTCGTACCAACCTGTTCTTGAACATTTGCAAATCCCCCTTAATAAGTATGATTTACACAATGTAAGTGCTTTCAATAGTAAATTGTAGGAAATAAAGAACCTCACGTCAAGTAATTTATAATTGCTTGTTATGCGGTTTGTTTTTTTATTAAGCAAACATATTTTGGTGAAGGGTGTGGATTTGTACAAATCTATCATTTGATGATCTAAAACAAAGTATGCTACGATGGTACCAGTTTATAGGTACACCCGTGTATTAGAAAGGTTAAGATAGAAAAAGACTCCGAATAGGGTTGGGTGAGAAGATGCGTGGAAAAGTAACGTTGCAAGAAATTGCGGATGCGGCGGGCGTTTCAAAGTTCGCTGTTTCGCGTGCACTATCAGGCAAACCCGGTGTAAGTGAAGAGACAAGGGCGGTTCTGGTCAAGCTTGCCGCCCAGATGGGCTATTTTCGCAGTCACCCCAAAATGACAGGGGTAGAGCCTCGGGACACAGATACCAGAGAATGGTCAGGTACCGTGCTAGTGTTATTTCCGAATATTAGGTATCAGAACAGGGAATCTAGATACTGGGGGCCAGTATTTGAAGGGATTTCTGAGCGTCTGAACCGTAAGGGTATGGATATGATCACGTTAACGGAGCCCTCGACTGAAGATATGTTTTCTTTACTGAACCCGGAGGCGATTAAAGGGATTATCACAGTGGGGACGATTTCAACTTCGTTGTTGCTGAACATTTATCGGATGGGTATTCCGGTCGTCATGGTAGATCATTGGGATTCTGCATTTTTAAGTGATACGGTGTTTACAGATAATCGCACATGCATGAGTGAATTAATGAAGGACTTGCTGTGCAGGGGCTATACCCGCTTTCAGTTTGTGGGTCATATTGATGACGCTCACAGTTTCTACGAACGCTGGGAAGCATGTCGTTCCACACTGGAAATGAGCGGAGTAGAATTGCGGCAGATTAAAGATCTTCTTCACAGGGGAGCGCAAGCGCTTGCTGAGGAAATGGAAAAGTTGTCCGAGGACGAACTGCCTGAGGTTTTTGTATGTGCTAATGATGTGACTGCTGCGCAAGTCGTGGATGTGCTGAAAGAAAAGGGGATTGACGTTCCGAGGCGTTGCGGAGTGACCGGGTTTGACGATACGAATGAACAAATGCCGATTTATGCCACGGTAAGAGTGGATAAGGAATTGCTGGGAATGCGTGCAGTGGACCAGTTGTTATGGCGCATAACGAACCCGAACTCGCCTGTCGAGAAAAAGTTGCTACATGCTGAGCTATTCGTACGGGAAGTTCATGCACCCCGGATCAGTCGGGAAAATGATGATCGTGAGCGTCCCATCAGCACAATCACATATAGTTAATGTCCAGATACGTGTTATGACACCATACACCGTGAAGACGAAGGAGGTCGCTTTTAGCCTGTTTAGGGGCAGAGGGCGACTTTTATTTTGTATTTTGTCATTTGTTCTAAAAAACAATTGACTACTTTGTTTGCTTAATGTTATTTTTGTTATGTTGCTGAAGAATCCAGATGTTCCCAATCATGCTTATAGGGAGGCTTGTGACGATGGTTAATGTGATAGGATTGGATGGCTGGAGGTTTAGGAAAGCACAAAGTGATGAGTGGCTTAGCGCGAAAGTGCCGGGTTGTGTGCATACTGATCTTTTACGACATGGCAAAATTCCTGATCCGTTTATTGGTGTGAACGAGATGGAGGTACAGTGGATTGATAAGCAGGATTGGATAT
>NZ_WUDQ01000134.1:0-8428 GCF_009827695.1 Paenibacillus sp. OT2-17
ATTCCGACTACTACAGCAAAAAACATGCTTGCTACTGTCAACTCCAGCGTAGCCGCCAGATAAGGAAGCATTTCCCGGGCAATCGGCTGCCTGGTGCGAATGGAATCGCCCAAGTCCCCTTGTGCCAGCTCACCTAAATAGGTCCCATATTGCTGTAACCACGGCTTATCCAGCCCCAATTGCTCACGTAGCGCCTGCTTGGACTGTTCCGTAGCCTTATCTCCCAGTATGGTTTCCGCCGGATCTCCCGGAATGGCATGAATAATGGAAAAAACGATGAGCGTCATGCCCAGTAATACAGGAATCAATATAGCCAGTCTTTTCACAATATATGAATTCATATCAGATTCACCGCCTGCTTGCGTTTGGGCTATTCAAAATAAATATTTCCGTACGCTTCAATACCTGCCGGAGAAGGTACAAAACCCTTGAGGTTCGCTTTACCTGCCATCAGCGGTGTGCTATGAACCAATGGAATCCACGGCGCATCCTGTTTAATAATCACTTGTGCTTGTTTATACAGTTCCCCACGCTTGTTCTGGTCGACCTCAACCTGAGCCTTCACCAATATTTTATGAAGTTCCTCATTCACATAAAAACTGCGGTTATTGCCTGGAATCGTATCCTTGTCCAGCAATGTATAAAGGAAATTATCCGGGTCACCATTATCCCCGTTCCATCCCAGCATATACAGATCATCCTTTTCCCCCGCCTTAACATCATCCAGATACGTGGCCCATTCCGGGGATTGGATGTTTACTTTGACGCCTATTTTTTCAAAATCGGCTTGAATGGCCTCTGCCACCTTTTTTCCGTCAGGCATATAAGGACGAGATACGGGCATTGCATAGAAGGTTAACGGCTCGGGAAGCCCGTTAGGAAAGCCCGCTTCCGCTAGCAAAGATTTAGCCTTATCCAGATCATAGGCGTAGTCCTGAATACTATCGTTGTACCCCCATAACGTAGGTGGCATCGGATTGACCGCAGGCTTAGCCTGCCCTGCAAACAATGCATCAATAATGGCCTGCTTGTTCACTGCGTGATTCAGTGCCTGCCGCACCTTGGGATTATTGAAGGTTTTTTTCTTTAAATTAAAGCCAATGTACGCCACATTAAAGGAGGGACGTTCAATTTTCACCAACTCGCTATTACCGTCTAACTGCTTTGCATCATCCGGGTTCAAATCCTCCATCAGGTCAATTTCCCCGTTTTGCAGAGCATTAAATCTCGCGGTATTGTCGGGTATGGAACGAACAATGATCTTAGCCAGCTTCGGCTGCCCCTCTTTCCAATAGTTTGGATTCTTCTCCAGCGTGATGGTATCGTTCCGTTTCCATTCCTTAAATACAAAAGGACCCGTGCCGACCGGATTACTCTTGAAATCAGCCTTTTTCTCCTGAATAGCCTTGGGACTTGAAATACTAAAGGATGGCATAGCGATATTTTGTAAAAACGGCGCCTGCGGCTTGTTTAGTGTAAATTGGACGCTGTTCGCATCTACCGCTTTAACCTCCTTAATCACCCTACTTCCTTCAGGACCGAACATAGAATCATAATAGTCAAACGAGTCACCTTCAAATTTGTATGGACTTTTCGGATCAGCCCAGCGGTCAAAGTTAAACACAACCGCTTCTGCGTTAAAGTCACTTCCGTCATGGAATTTCACACCCTGACGCAGCTTGAACGTATAGACCAGTCCATCCGGTGATACTTCCCAGCTCTCTGCAAGCCCCGGTTGGATCTCCGTTGTATTTTCCTTATATTCCAGCAGTGTGTCGAACACTTGCATTCCGATTTTTAGCGACTCGCTTTCAGTCACAATGGCAGGATCTAGCGCCACGGAATCTCCGCCGCGTCCATAAATAAGCGTGTCCTGCACGCCCTCTCCTGCTCCACTTGGTGTTTTCCCTGCCTCTGGCTTTGCTCCTTCACCTGATCCCCCACAACCGGAAAGCGCCAAAACAGCTCCTAGCGCAAGCACCAGCAGAACGGTCCAGATTTTGTGTTTTGCATACTTTTTGCTCATGCAGCAAACCCCTTTCACACCTTATATATTGTTAATTCGTTGATACCGGATGAATGCCAATTCCTTTGGATTGACATGACAAGCTTGTCCTCAAGCTGTGGTCCCAGGTTCCGAGTTCATCAAATAGGTGTAGTAGGACAGAAGTGTTCATAATCTAGTGGTGTAAGAGATGCTGTAGGGTAATGAATAGATGTGATGTAATAAATAGAAAGAGGAGTATGTGAGGTCGTGGTGAAAGTGTGATATATACTCACAAACAGTGAATATTATGTTCAAACAAAGTTGATTATTGGATACTTTACTATAAAATCTGGAAGCAGACAAGGGGGTTTTTCATACATTACCATATGTTTTTATACATCATGTCAATTAATATTACAAACCAACTTACACGATCATATCAAATAAATACTCCTGCTTGGGGTCTTCAACCTCCAAGCAGGAGCATAATCTTACCTCAAAAATGTATTCAGCACCAAACCTACAGACACGGCTTGGGCTCCTTTTACGATAGAGAAATGATCGCCAGGCACTTTATGCGTGAACATTTCCCCCTTACAATACAATTCCCATCCTTTATATCCTAATTCCCAGGTATGTTCTGAAATAAACAAACATACAGGGGCCTTTACAGCTCGATCGGGCTGGTAGACATGCTGCATTTTCACCCAATGATTCACACTTTTAAAGCGTTCTAGTAATTCACTCCGTCCCAACTCATTAAATTCCGGTAGCAAGGGGAGTACACTGGCTGGAAATGCTCGCTTCCAAAGCGATAAATCCAACGTTTCTTCCATCCTCTCCAGTTCCTGAATATGGTGGTCCCAGTGATCTTCCTTGCCATACTTCAAAGGTGGCAGTGTGTCCAGAATGGCCAAAAGTTCGACACGTTCTTCTTGTTCTTCCAATTGTCGGGTTATTTCGAAAGCAAGCGTTCCACCCATACTCCACCCCGCAACATAATACGGGCCTGTTTCCTGAATGCTTTTCAATTGATTCACATATCGGTGTGCCGCTTCCTTCATCCCAGCTGTTTTATTTTCAGCAAGAATCGAAGCATCCATTTTTATGCCCCAATAATTCCAAGTAGCTGTAAGTCCGTTGACCAATTCCATGTAGCAACTGACATCCAAGCTTCCATCATGGATGAAAAAAAGGTGCTTATCCTGCGCTGTGCCGGGCTTTAAGAGGACAAGCGTGTCTGCTCTGGCTGGAAACACACTTCTTTCCTTTCCCTGCAATGCACTTGCCAGTAGGCGGATAGTAGGAAAAGTAAATAATTTGGTGAGCGGTAGGTCTATCCCTAACTCACGCAAAACTAGTGAAACCAGCTTGGTAGCCTTGAGCGAGCTTCCTCCCAGGGTGAAAAAATTGTCCGTTACACCAATGCGATCCGTCGGCAGGTTCGTGGGCAGAACCATCGACCAGATGCGAACCAGCTCCTGTTCCAGTTCATTGCAAGGAGGGACATATTCATTCTCCCGCAGTGCTTCAAGATCAGGCTCTGGCAACGCGTTCCGATCAATTTTGCCATTCACATTCAGTGGCAAACGCGGAAGTCGGATCAGACAGGCAGGAATCATATAATCCGGTAAATATGTAGCCAGCTCCAGCCGGACTTCTGCCTGTGACATTTCTACGTCGGAAACAAAGTAAGCACAGAGGTATTTGATCCCGTCGCTGTGCTGACGAACAAGCACGACTGCTTCCTGAATCCCCTCTATATGTGCAAGCCGTGCCTCAACTTCGCCGGTTTCAATACGAAAGCCCCGAATTTTGACCTGGTGATCCATGCGACCCAAAAAAACAAGCGTTCCGTCAGCCAGCCATCGGGCACAATCTCCAGAACGGTACATACGCTCTTCTGGGAGCCAGGGATGAGAAACAAATTTGGCTGCCGTTAATTCCTCCCGAGCCAAATAGCCACGCGCCAATCCTTCACCTCCAATGCACAGCTCACCCGGTACTCCAATGGGCTGAAGTTGATTGGACGCGCTCAGGATATAGACCTGTGTATTGGCGACAGGCTTGCCAATCGGCACGTTATGGTCATAGTCCTCCTGAATCGTATGGAACGACGTAAAAATAGTATTCTCCGAAGGACCGTAGGCATTGACAATCGTTAAATCCGGCTGGGCGGCGCGAAGGAGATTCATATGCTGCGGAGACAAGGCGTCTCCCCCGGTCATGATCAATCGAAGTCCAGTAAAGATGGAAGGTTTCTCATCAATCAGCTGATTTAGCAAAGGAGCCGTGAACCATGCCATCGTGATTCCATACTGTGCCATCCTCTTGCCGAGTATGTCGGCAGATAAAAGCTCTTCTTTTTCAATGAGATACAAGGTTGCCCCGCTCAGCAGTGTTCCCCACAGTTCAAAAACCGACACATCAAAGGCCAGGGAACACGTCTGCAATATTCGATCCTCTTGCGTAATAGCCAACGGCCCTGGCTCTAACACTAGGCGAGCAAAGGATTGATGCTCAATCATTACACCCTTTGGTTGTCCTGTAGACCCCGAAGTATAAATGATGTACATCACATTGTGCGCCTGATTGCTGTCCTCCAGATTACGGGGTTCTCCCGTATAGAGACTCGGGTCTGTGAGCAGTAACATGTCCACCCCAGGAAAGCGTCTGGTGCTGGCAGTCGGTAGAAGGCATATTTTCGCCTGACTATCCTGTAATAGATATTGAATCCGTTCATCTGGGTAGAGCGGATCAATCGGTAAATAAGCGGCCCCGGCCTTCAAAATAGCTAAAATACCAACAATCATCTCCAACGCAGGAGTAGCTAAAATACCGACGACATCTTCTGCCTGAACTCCCTTTTGCCGTAAAACCCGCGCCAATTGATTGGCACGTTCATTTAATTCATCATACGTTAGTTGCTTTTCTTTCCACCTCACGGCTGGATGGTCAGGCGTCCGTATCACTTGCTGTTCGAACAGTCGATGGATGGTTACCCCATGCGAATTTTTTTCGTATGCATTTTTGCTGTGGGTCTGATTAAAAGTATGAAGTAAAACGGTGCGCTCTTCTTCTGTAACCATATCAATGTCTTCAATCCGAATATCGGGTTGTTCGCCAATGATTTCGACAATTCTGGCAAAATGTCGTAGCATCCGGCGGGCGCTTTCCTCCGTAAACAACGCTTTGCGATATTCCAGTTCCAGCCCGATACCCTCCTGCATTTCGTATGCATACAAGGTGATATCAAATTTAGCGATTTTATGTTCAAAAGTATAAGGAGAAAACGTGACCTCTGTTGCCTGCACGACAGGCTGCGGTACATTTTCCAATACAAAGCAAGCATCAAATAAGGGATTACGACCACTGATTCGTTCAGGATTGACCTGCTCCACCAGCATATCAAAGGGGTAGTCCTGATGCTCAAACGCAGCAAAAGTTCGGTCTGCCACTTCTTCCAGAAAATCAGAGAACCGCTTGGTTCTCTGCGGTTTCTGACGCAAGGCGAGCGTGTTCACGAACATGCCCACAATCCCTTCAAACTCGGAATGAGTCCTTCCGGCGACAGGTGTTCCGATGACCAGATCCTCCTGTCCGGCATATTTGGACAGAAGGATGCTGTACGCGGCGAGTAGAACCATATACAACGTAACATTGTGCTGCAAGCATAATGCACGCAAGGAGTGAGCCGTGTTAGCTTCAATCGAGTACGATACGATCCCGCCGCTGTAATCGGACCTTAAGCCTTTTCCATCTGTAGGCAGCGACAGCAGAGGAACATCCTCTGTAAATTGGTTCAGCCAAAATTCACCCTGTTTCTGAATATGAATATCACTTAATTGATCGTTTTGCCAGATCGTATAATCGACATACTGAAACTCTAATGGAGCAAGCTCCTGTCCCTGATATAGAGCCATCAGCTCTTCAAATATAATGTTGATGGTTACCGCATCCGCGATGATATGGTGGATATCAAACAGGAACAGAATCTCCCCATCAACCAAAGGTACAAGCTCAGCCCGCCATAGAGGGGCCTCGTTCAGATTGAACGGACGGATAAACTCGTTAACAAGCTTATCCGTACTCTGATCCGAACGTTCTCTATAGGGAATCGATACATCGATGGATTCATGGACGAGTTGTAAAACCTCGCCGTCCTTTTGAATAAAGGACGTTCGCAAGCCCTCATGACGTTCTGTCAGCCTACACCATGCTCTGTACAGCCGCTCTGGCTCCAGCGCTCCTTTGATGATTCGAATGCTGGGCATGTTATAGATGATGTTAGGTCCGAGAAGATCATGAATCAGATATAGCCGTTTTTGCGCCGAAGATGTTTCATATCCTTCATAATGCATGATGCTAAATCTCCCTCCGTCGGCGTTCTTTTTTCTCTACTTTTACTGATGACAGTGCATGCTGCTGAACTGGGATGACTTCTCTCATAAGCTTTCCATCGCCCCGAAGTATGTTGCTAATCTCGGTTTCCTATGTTCTGAAAAACTCAATGGCAAACGGAACAGATTCATGAATAAGCTGAACAATCTCGCCGTTGATCACATCAAATGTGGTCCTAAAAGCTTCGTGACGCTGAATAAGCGCTTGGAAGGCTCCCTCAAGTCTGGCCAGGTCCAGTTCTCCTTCCAGCATCATGGCGCCCGGTAGATTATAGCTTAGATCCTCTGGATTCAGCTCGTGCATCATAAAAAGACGCATTTGAGCAGACGAGGCCGGATAATGGGCGCTTGGAGTCGCAGCAGGGATCAAGGAACGGACTGTCGCTTCATCCTCGTGATGACACTCAACTCTTCTGGAGCTTATGTGATCTGAAAGTTGTCGAATAGTCGGAGCTGCAAAAAGTTCCTTTAAAGTAATCTCGATGGCCAACATTTGACGCACACGCAAAATGAACTGGTAAGCGAGCAACGAATCTCCGCCAAACTCAAAGAAATGATCATCTATACCTACTGCGCCTGTTTTGAAAATGTCCGCCCACAACAGGAGCAGTTGCTGTTCCATTTCGTTGCGGGGCTGTGTATGCTCTTTGCCGGAAGGCAACTCTACCCCCAAGGTATTTAACGCCTTACGGTCCAGCTTTCCGCTTGAACCAAGAGGCATCGTTTCCACCTTCATAAAACGTAAAGGAATCATATATTCCGGCAATCGTTCCAGCAAAAATGCCCGCAGTTCTCGAACTGTACAGTCGGTTTGCACAACCAGATAAGCACACAAATACTTGTTGCCCTGCTCATCTGTCAAATCAAGTACAGCCGCCTGCTGAATGTCGTTATTTTGCAAGAGGGCTGTTTCAATTTCACCTGTCTCAATCCGGTAGCCTCCGATTTTCACCATTTGATCCGACCGTCCCATGTAAACAATCTCGCCGCTAGGCAGCATCCGGGCAAGATCGCCTGTCCGATAGATTCGCTCACCTGGTACAAAAGGATTGGGGATAAAACGCTCTGCCGTAAGTCCATCCAGATGTACATACCCGCGTGCCAGATGGCACCCTCCCAGACAAAGCTCTCCTACCTGCCCCAAACCAACCAACGCCAGCTCCTGATTTAAAATATACGCCCGGGTGTTGCCCACAGGCCGTCCGATCGGAATCGGACCTTCGGAAGATACAGACGTACACGTATAGGCTGTTGCAAACACACTGGCTTCCGTAGGCCCATACAGATTAAGTAATCTCGCTTCCGGGAACTTCAGATTAAAACTTCGCACCTGCTCCTGGCCTATCTGTTCGCCACCCGACATGACCCAACGCAAAGTGGCTGCTTGGATTGTATCCTCGACTGAAAGCTCTGACAAAAACATTTGCAGCACAGTAGGAATGAAGAAAGCCACTGTAACCTGATGCCTGTGAATGGTATCCAGCATTTGACGGGTATCCGTTTCTGCACCTGCCTCCAATAACACCAATCGTCCTCCGCCCATGAACCAGCTGAAAAGCTCGACGATGGAACCATCAAAGGTATAGGATGCTTTTTGCAGCACCGTGTCCTGCTCCCTTAAACCAAGCTGTTGTGCCAGCCATACCACTCGCGCACTAAAGGCGTGATGCTCCACCATCACCCCTTTGGGCTGCCCCGTTGAGCCGGAGGTGAAGATGACATAAGCTAGATGATCAGGCTGGATGACAAGCTCTGGATTACCTCGTTCTTGCTGATCCTGACACAGTAAGTCAACGTCGATGACCTGCTGGATTCCTTCATCTATCCAGTTGGCATGGCATTGCTGATGGGTCAGAATCCATTCGGCACCAGCGTCTGTCAGGATGTAGCGAATCCGTTCCTTTGGATCGGCTGGATGAATGGGGAGGTACGCCGCCCCTGCTTTTAACACGCCCAATAAAGCAACAATCATTTCCGGTGAGCGCTCCATAACAATAGCTACTATTTGCTCCGGCCGGGTACCGGAGTCCAGTAGGCTATG
>NZ_WUDQ01000135.1:0-8312 GCF_009827695.1 Paenibacillus sp. OT2-17
CGACTACTGCTTATACAGTCTCATATACTCCAACCACTGGAGAAGAAAAAGTGAATAATCATAAGTGGGTTATTCATGAAGAGATTAAAGATGCAGGTAGCGAGCCCTATGCACCGGGCACAGAAATTATCCTTGGGGCAGATCATATGAAGGGGATGGATGGGGCTAAGGCTACCATTGATTCCGCCGAGCCAACGACTGTATATATGGTCGATTATGCGCCGACTACAGGAGGAGAGCCTGTCAAAAATCATAAATGGGTGACGGAGAGTGAGCTTTCAGCCCATTAGAACTCTTACAACACAGGCGCTTATGATAGCAAAAGGGAGCCTTACATCGGCTCCCTTTATACGACTTTATTTGAGTTTGGACAAACCTACTTTGCTAAATTCAGCTTGGCATCCTTGATGTCATACAAAGTCCCTTTGTTGGTTTCTACAAGCTTTTTCATTTGTTTGTTGGCTAGTCCATTCGCAGGCACGATTGCATTAAAAATAACACCATTTTTCTGTAATTGCTCGTTGATTTCATCTACTGAAAAACGGGCTTTACCCAGAGCTGTATTTTTATCATGAACTGGTGCATCTGTAATGAATATAATTGTTTTGGAATTAGAATTCTTGGGAAATTTACTTATAGCTAACTGAATAGCCTCTAATCCCGATTCCTTCAAATCCCCGCCAGCGGAAGGGCGCAGCATATTCAAATTACCTTTTAACTTGTTTTTATCGGTCGTAAACTCCAAAAATTCTAAATCTTTATCTGCCTTCAGATTGATATCCCGAAATGCAACGACAGCAAATTGGGAACCTGCTGGAACGGAATCAACAAAGCCTTTCACCTTCTGTCTCACATAATCCAGCGTCCCTGTCATACTACTCGTAACATCTATGACGAACACAATATCCGTAGATTTGGAGAAGGTGGTGGATATCTTTTTTAGAATCGTTGGATTGGAATGTGATTCAGAAGCATCTTCATTTTCCTCCATTAATTGTTCACTTTCACTGGTTGTCAAAACCTGCGGTGGAGCATGAAAAATCACAACGCTCTGAGCTGCAATATTCCATTTTACCTTCGCACCCAGCGCCTCACTTACAAAGCGAATAGGAACCATTACTTTGCCGTTAATGAGTCTCGGCGCTGCATTGAGACGCACTAATTTACCGTTGATATAGGCATCTCTGGAGCCAACAGTTAACTTAATCGTTGTATTTCCCTTGGTTGCAGTAACGGTCTTGGTAGCTCCATCCCATTTCACTTTCGCCCCAAGCGCCTCAAAAACGGCACGAAATGGCACCAGCATACTTCCGCTAATAGAGGTCGCAGGCTGCTCATATTGTTGCAGTTTCCCGTCTATAAACACCTCAACCTGCTGAGCCTTGTTATTATTTATGGGAACAAATTGGGGTACAGATGCTGCCGAATTTCCCGACTGATCGATCATTTTGATATAAAAGTAGTATCCACCCGTAGATAAATTCAGGTTACTCAATGGGTAGCTAAATGTTGTTTCCGGATCGAACTGAATCCGTTTAATTAATTGAGCATCCGCATTTTTGACCATAACGTATGAAGTGTACGTGGGTTGAATATTTTTCATTTTCAAACGAACCGAAAATGACGTACCTGAAGAGTTGATTGTAAATGTACCCGGAAAATCTTCTCCAGACGGGATAGACAAAGGGATTTCCGGTGACTCATCCACCTCTTGGTCCACTTTAGGCTCCACGACAGGCTGGGTTACTTGAGGTTCAATGACTTTCGGTTCATCCACAGGTTGAGCAACCTCGGGTTCACTGGGAGTGGGAATCTCTTTTATATTGGTCTCCACCTCAGGCTGCGTTACTTTCGGCTCCTCAGCAAGTGGAGTTACTGTAGATTCATCGACTGACTGCACAGTCCCTTCCATAGTTGTAGCTATAGGAAACTCTATATGATTTTCTGATCCTGGATAAGGTGCTGGTCGTGAATCCGCAATCGTAATTGTAGAGTTGGCATAATCAATCGTAAAGTCACCAGAAGGAATTTCAATATAGTTGCTATACAGACGAATTGGCGTATCAGGCTTAATCGTAAACGGGAGATCGAATTTAAACACTCTGTTTACTCCATTACCATCATCAAGGGTAAGCTTAAGCTTATCTCCATCTCTGAATACTGTCGAATTGGCAGCATGAACACTTTCTGTACACAAAGTGAACAACCCTACGAGTATCGTTAAAAACGAAAGTAGGAACATCATTCTTTTGAGCTTCATTCTTATTTCCCCTTTTGAATCTATAGTCTTGTCGATAAATCATAGCATAGGGTTAGATGAAGTTCATTCCATCTGATTACAGTTATGGATATGCGAACTCACTTTTTCCATCATTCGCGCTCTGTTCATCTGTTCAATGTTCATATGTATCTCCTTGGCCCGCTTCTTCAACGTGGCATACGTAATATGGCCGCCTTCAGTGCTTTAGTCCCTTCTTCGCTTTTCAAATAATCCGACGGTGTTTCGTTGCCGAGTGCGGGGACTTTTCGATCCATCCAAGTCAGCAAATATTCCCCCATATCGGGCAGCAGCACAATCTGAATCTCCTTGGGAATTTTACTTTCGACCACTTTTGCTCTTATAGCCGGATCTACCTGTGCATACCGCTCCTGATAGATCTGAACCATGTTGGCCCAGTTCTCCGGCTTAAACTCTTTCAAATATATGTCTCTCATCTACGAACCCTCCTTAGGGCCTCAGACAACGCTTTTCATGCTGGAGCAACCATTCTTTTCTCCATAGCCCTCCTGCATAGCCCGTTAGTTTCTGATTGGAACCGATAATTCGGTGACATGGAATCACAATGCTCAGCTTATTTTTTCCATTAGCACTGCCTACGGCTCGGATCGCTTTTTCATTTCCAATAGCAAGAGCAATATCTTTATAAGCTGTCGTTTTACCGTACCCCACGGACACCAGAGCATTCCATACTTTTTGCTGAAAATCCGTACCTTCAAAGGCATAAGGAAACGTAAACTCAAAGCGCTCACCTTTAAAATACTCGTCAAGCTGGATAGCGCATTCCGCTAATACTTGGATTGGAACCTCTTCTATAGCCCTCGTTAAGAGCTCATTCCGATTAGAGAACATAATAGAATAGACAGCCTCATTTGTGCCCTGTATCTCTATCTCTCCAATCGGCGATACATACTTCAATACGTAAAGTTCACTCATAAAAGGATACGCCCTCCTTCCTTTTCTATTCCTTACTCAACTTTCTATACTCACTAGGAGAACAATGGTTCAAGCTGCGAAACGCCTTATAGAAATGGGAGGGACTTTGGAAGCCCGTCTCATAGCAAATCTCAAGATTCGTAAGATTTGTACTTTTAAGAAGATAGGCTGCCTTATCTACTCTTATTTTTTCCAAATACGTACGCGGGGTTTCGGCGGTTTCCTGTTTAAAGATCCGATCCAAGTAAAAAGAGCTTATTCCAATATGGTCCGCAATATCCTGCAATACAAGTTTTTCCTTGTAATGATTGACCAAGAAGGTTACTACATTCTGCACAAGTCTGATATACGGCGAATGGTCTGTATGGGGCTGGCATCTTTTGCAAGCACGAAAACCCGCCTTTTCCACTTTGTCCAAATCAAAGTAAAACTCCACATTTATTTTCTTCGGCTTTTTGGATCGACAGGAAGGTCGGCAGTATATGCGGGTTGTTTTCACAGCGGTAAAAAACAACCCGTCATACTTACGATCACACGCTATAATTTTCTCCCACATTTCTTCAAAAGAAAGACTAAGGTTAGCCATGATCGAATGCTCTGTCCTTTCTATAGTTCATATTCATCTAGCTCAAGGATTTTGCAAAATCCTCATATAAATGTGATGTATCTTGAAGCTCTATCAACTGTTCTGCATTCTTTTGCAAAGCAACTATTATCTTATCAGAAAATGCATTTCCAAAGCTAAACCGTTTAACTCCTAACTGCTGAAGCTGGTGGACATTCGTCAGACCCGGCAGGGATAAAACATTAAGCGGAGCATGTATATGAAACACAACTTCCCTGATCTCTTCATCACGCTTTAATCCTGGAACAAAAATTCCGCTCGCACCATTATCCACATACGCTTTGGCCCGCTCTATGGTCTCTGAAAGTGGGGCATCCATCTGCAAATATGTATCCGTTCTTGCGTTTATAAAAAAATTTTTAAACCCACGCGTATCCAATGCTGTTCTTATTTTGGACAACAGGTTACTGTGCAGGCCCACTTCTCGAAGTCCCTTTTTCGTTTTCAAAGAATCCTCAATATTAATCCCTGCAACTCCCACATCGGCTATCCTTAAAACATGCTCAACAATCGTTGCCGTATCCTCCCCATATCCTGCTTCAATATCTGCCGACACTGGAATCTGAACATGCTCAGCAATCGTCCGAATAATGCTTACATGCTGGTCAAAATCAATAAGCTCTCCATCTGAGAATCCAAGCGTATTGGCAATTCCCCAGCTCGTCGTACCTATCGCCTTAAAGCCTGCCTTCTCCAGAGCCACCGCAGATAGCATATCCCAGGCGTTCCCTAAAAATAAAAGTTCCTCTGATGTGTGAAGTGCATGAAACTGATGAATTTTGTTCATAAATATAGCCTCCTGATATGTGATGTAACTCATTTTATCAAGAGGCTATCTTTGTTTCGTCCTCATTCTTGCACTTATGGTCTGTAGGAATCTAGGAACAACTAGGTCCATTTATTCACATATAAATCATAATTTTTGAAAAAAACGGTTATTTAAGCTCTATTCAATCATATCCTTCTTATCTATACTCTTGCTAAATCAATTCGAGTTAGATGCAAATCTACGCTTTTAGCTTTTAGCTTTTAGCCTTTCACAATTACATTATTATAGGAGGAGTTATATGTATAAAATAAGCAATAAACTCATTTCCAATAAAACAAAGTTTCTTATGATCTTGCTAAGCTTTACTGTAATCGCTTCTTTCTCTAGCTTGTCGGGCCCACCTGCCAAGGCTTTTGCTGAAGATAATGGAACTCCAGTACAGAAAACGATCGATTTAAATGAGGGCTTCAACAACTCAAATGAAGCTAGTATAGAGCCATTATCCCTTACCAGCGAAGCAGCTACTAGCCAAGAAGCGGTTACAGCTATTGATCATGATGCTAATTTCTCACCTTCTACACTTCAGTTTCTGAAGGCTAATACAGGACTCGACGGTGAGCAATGGGATAATATTATGAAGCTAGTGAACAAACCAGAGCAAGATTCTTTGAAATGGACTGAATTCTATGGATATGCTGAAGATATCGGCGATAATCGCGGATACACAATTGGTATATTTGGAGCAACAACAGGCGGTTCAAATGATACGGGACCCGATGGTCCGGACTTATTCAAAGCTTTTGATGCTGCTAGTGGAGCTAGTAACCCTTCCATTGCAGGTGGATTAACACGTGCTGGCCTGAAGGGGAAAATGAGTGGTTCGATTCTAAAGCTCAGCGATAGCGATAGTGTTATCAAGAAGAAGATCAACGCTCTCCAAAACAATGAAGCCTGGAGAGAAGCCATGTGGCGTACGTTCTATGACACCTATATCGAGTATAGTGTACAGCAAGCACAGAAACGCGGATTTAATACTGCTCTGACGATTGGATCATTTGTCGACACAGCACTCAATCAAGGCGCTACTGGTGATTCAGGTAGCCTTGAAGGAATCCTCTCACGTTCAGGCAGTAGTACGAATGAGAAGAAGTTCATGACTAGCTTCTATGCTAAGCGTACATTGGTTGTCGATACCAACGATTATAACCAACCTCCCAATGGTAAGAATCGTGTGAAACAATGGAGTTCTCTCTTAGCTTCTGGTGAAACAGATCTTAAGAACGCAGATGCAGCCGTGATCAAAGCAACTAATTGGGAACTGAAGTAAATACAATATACGTCATGAGGAGGACATATCGTATGCCCTCCTTTATCTATTTTCATGAACATTGAGTTGGCGATGACTGCTGACAACGTCCCATTCTCCCATACAGTTCCTCTCATCATTCGAGTATGTAGGTCGCGTGTACAAATAGAGAGACTGCCCCGGAAGCCCGAAAGTTGCAAGCTCCTGAAACAGTCTTGTAAAATGGTTTATGAAGTCGAATTAAGGCCGTTAGATGATTCGATAGCCAGATGGAAGTCTACCACTACTGCGGATATTACGGATTTGCTGCAACGTCAGACGTTGATTGGTAGAGATAATAGATTCCACATCATTCCCGCGAATCAGATCATCCAGGTCGGCGATGTTGCGATTGCCTCTAAACACACGGAAATTACCTCTAAACCGCATGCCAGCAAAGAGTACAAGTGTAGCATTGCTGCTAGTAGAAAAGAAACGCAGACTTTCGATGCCGTCGAGAATGTTATCGGTATTACGAATGCCTAGGTTTCCTCTGAATACTCTCCTGGAACCCCGAAAATTTTCTTCGTTGTAGACTGTAAGACGTGGATACGTTTGAGATACATATGCTTTGTTGTCCATGTTGTAATTCCTACTTTCAACTTTATCTTATGCTTCACCATCCGATTGGCGCGGGCCTCGCAGCATCCATCTAAAAATAGTTATGTGATTGAATAGAGCAGATGCAGACTTGAAAAAGGAACATATGTTCTGTATAATCTACCTTAGCAATTTGGAAAATTTTGAACTAACGGAGATGCGGACATGGACGATAAATTTATTGAGGAACTACGTGAAATTAGCAGAAACGACAAGCGAAGATCCGAATTTCTTATTAAGGGTATGAAGGAAACACTTCAGGAAAGAAAAGAAAAAAACTTTATCGAAAGATGGATTTGGCGACAAAAAAATAAGAAACTTATAGCGCGGAAGTTTAAATCCTAGTAGATATAACAACTGAATCTTCATAGATTTCTACTTTTTGTTTAGGTCATAGCTCATTTTTAGGAGGTAGAGTCATGATTGAGCTACTAGTCCCAAACGACGATATATTAAATCAAAATCAATTTTTGGCTGATGAAGTTCGATACAATTTGATCCATCGAATTTGTGAGTCAGAAGAGTCAACATGCCTCAAAACGTCCGATAAAAATATGATCTTTGCTCAATCACCCGGACATAAGGCTTGGCTATGGATCTCACAACAAATCACAGATAATCATAAATTGACCTATATAGAAGAACTCTTACGTTATTTAAAAGGAACCACCCTATACCCCGCCTAATTTGCGAAAAAAAGGTTTTGCCAGCGCAATGGTATCCGAGCTATGTTCCATTTTGGAAAATGAGCATTTAGTACCCATGCTATATGCAGATTTAAAAAATTCGGTTTCCAATCAAGTTTATAATAATATCGGCTTTGAGGAAGGCCGCAATGTCACCTTCATCACTGGGCCTCCTCTTCACTTATCTATACACTTTACTCCGTAACACCCACTTGTGTTTGAACTGAGGATCTTCGTGTAAGTAAATACGTAGCCACAATAGCGATACCAACCCCTGCTGCTCCAAACCAGGTGATGGAAGACAGCGAAACCTGACCAACAACTACACCGCCAATTCCGGCTCCGGCTGCCATAGCAAGCTGCATTGTAGATTGATTGAGACTCAGCATCACACCGGAAGATTCAGGCACAAGTGTGACCAGATTATATTGTTGAGTAGGTCCAGTTGTCCAGGCTGCGAACGACCAAAGGATCAATAAAGCAAATACTGCGACCAGGGAATGAGCGGCAAAAGGAAGCAAGAGTAAGGAAATACCGTGCAACACCATACCCCCTAATAATGTAAAGGGTATACCCTTTTTATCCGCACTGTACCCACCAATTTTTGACCCGATTAGACTGGCAATTCCGAAGGCAAGCAATACTGAGCTTAGCATATCCTCTCCTACACCTGATACATTCAGCAAATACGGTGAGATGTAAGTATACGCGAGTGAATAACCACCTAGCCAAAAGAAGGTAATGCCTAATCCCAAAGCAACTTCAGGCTTTTTCAGAAGAGCAAACTGTTGTAGTAAGGGGACAGGTCGATCTCCTTTTAAGCGGGGAATTGTCATAGATATAACAATTAGGGCAATAATCCCTGTCAACGCGATGCCGAGAAATACGGTTTTCCAGCCATATGCAGAAGATATCATTCTCCCAAGCGGCACCCCAATAATCAGCGAGGCTGTAAAACCCATAGTAACCGTAGCAATAGAACTGGCCTGCTTGCCGGCTGGGGCAATTTTCGCAGCAATGCTCAGTGCTGTAACCACGACCATCCCCGCCCCGACGGCCATAAGAATACGTGC
>NZ_WUDQ01000136.1:0-8284 GCF_009827695.1 Paenibacillus sp. OT2-17
AACATCGTCAGGGTAATCACCAGCTTGCCTATGACTGTCAAATCAGGTGTAAGCCCTATCGACATGTAGTACGCGATTCAGGAATGCTTTGCACCGTGTCACGCTGTCCTGCTGGGCATAGGGCGGCAAATGTCTGCCCAGATCATTAAGCGCAACATCCGTTCCCTGATCCACCGCGTGGAGAAAAGGTAACAAATCAGATGCTGGAATCGGCAAATCTCCGTCCACGAACAGCACAATATCAGCCTGCGTCATACGCGCGCCTACTGCACGGCCAACATCATGCCCCAGTCGATCCGGCACGTTGACGAGAGTCACACTGGGATGATGTTTGGCTACGGTGGAGCGCGTGCCGTCCGTGCAGCCGTTCAATACGACAATGATATCCGTAAACGGAAGTTTTTCCAGCTCGCCCAGTACCCGGTCAATCGTTGACTCTTCATTACAGGCGCTGACCACAGCCGCTGCCGTTCCCTGTAACACAATATCTCCCGGAACTTCGCGTTCCACAGGCGGAGTCACTTCGGTCATTCCTTTCGCCCGAGGTGTGGGCTTTCTCACCCTACGGCTATGCATTGAAGTCGTCGTTCCTCGTTTTCGCTGAACACGTCTGATCCCCCAGCTCGGTTCTTCACGCTTCCCTCTGCGATACTGTCTACTCACAGTTTCACCTCGTCTCTGATCCGTTTGCGCCCCAAATCCGTATATCCCGCACGCGTTCCCAGACGCGATGTAAGCCAGGCAATGGCATCCAGATGGTCCTGAACAATTACATCTGCCAGCGGGTCCTTGCCGTTCTGTTTTTTACGTGTCGCATTTATTTTACCGACAGCTATTCCATATACAGTCACCACTCGTAACCCGGAGGCGATGGACATAGCTTGAAATAAAGGAGGTTTCTCCAAGGGCTTTAGACCTATTTCCTTTAGAGCCTTTTGACTTATGGCGTGTGGAATGCCAGTCATAGATGCTCCCCCTAAATCAGCACGATTCGACAATATATTCAATACATGCTTTGCCTCCACTACAGGATGTACGGGCGTACGATTCACAGGTCCATGGTAATCATTCAGCACCACATCCGCCCCTGCACATATGGCGTGTATAAACGGCCGGAGTCTAACGCAGGGAATGACGATATCCCCATCCAGGAAAAGCAGGATCTGTCCGGATGCCGCCTCCGCTCCAATACGACGGCCAACATCATGTCCGAGCGGTTCCGGGAAAGAAAGTACACGAGCTCCCGCCGCTGCTGCCACCTTCGCCGTTCTATCGTGTGATCCGTTCTCAACGACGATAACCTCTGTATGTGGATGGACACGGCGCGCTTCGCGAATCACAGCTCCGATTTTTTTTTGCTCATTCATGGCCGGGATAATGACAGATACGAAAAACTTTCCCACTGATGACAGTTCAGATGGTCGCTCTTCTCCGCTCTGTGCCCCTCTCTCCGTGTCGAGTACCTCCCTCATGGCAGGGGCTACCGGATTCTTATGCATGTTCGGCATTCGTAACGGCAGCCACATCTTGGAATGATAGTAAGCGCCGGAATGCCGCCTCCGTTTGATCTTGTATCCAGCTCTTCCCTGCTTCTTCATGCTCCCGTCTCACCTCCCTTCCTGCTGTATAGATGGACAGCATGATTAGGACAGTTCAACATAACCTATGCGGTCCAAAAGCCGTGTGTAACGGCAATCGTGGAGTCTTTTCGACACAGCAATTTTCGACTTTATTTTACAAAACTTATTAATCCTATTAAATAAATGAGTTATTAGGGTCTAAAGAATCATTTTGGATAAATTTGTGACATAGATCTTCTCGTCCGTCATTCTCTGTGCTAATATCAGAGCCAGATGATGGGAGTTCAAAAAATCAACATTTGTTTTTTTTGCATAAGGCAACTTTTTCCATTATCCACCATTATTCTATTTTCTTTATATACGACAGGAAAGGAGGAGTTTGTCACCTTTTTAGGCTACATGCTTCATATTGCAGTACCCTCTTTTCACGTACGCTTCATGAAAAACACTTCGGTATTTCTCTTCATGTTCCATTTTCTTCTATTCCAGACGACAACACGACCTACATAAATGGCGCAATGCCCTATTCAAGACAGGATGATTCATCCTGACATTAATCGAGGAGAGTGAATTTTTGATGAAAAAAGTATGGGTTTCGCTTCTTGGAGGAGCTATGTTATTAGGGTCTGTCGCGTCTGGTGCATCAGCGGAGAGTTCCGTTTCGGGGCCAACTCAGCTTACACCGACCTTTCACGCCGAGCAATGGAAAGCCCCTTCCTCGGTATCGGGGGACGACATTGTATGGAGCTATTTGAATCGGCAAAAGAAATCGTTACTGGGTGCGGACGACTCTAGTGTACGTGAACAATTCCGAATCGTTGATCGCACAAGCGACAAGTCCGGTGTGAGCCATTATCGGCTAAAACAGTATGTAAACGGGATTCCCGTATATGGAGCTGAACAGACTATTCATGTGGGCAAATCTGGTGAGGTCACCTCTTACTTAGGAGCGGTGGTTACTGAGGATCAGCAAGCTGAAGCTACGCAAGGTACAACTCCAAAAATCAGCGCTTCTGAAGCGGTCTACACTGCATATAAAGAAGCAGCTGCACGGATTGAAGCCCTCCCTACCTCCGACGATACGATTTCTAAAGATGTTGAGGAACAAAGCAGTGTAAGCAAAGACACTTACGCCGAAGCAGCTAACAACGAAAAAACGCTATCTACTGATAAGGACGAGCTGAGTCTTGATAAAGCATCTGCCCTGAAAGATAGCAAAATTGAAGCGGTGGAAGCAGAAAAAAGTTCCATTGCCAAAATCGCTAATCTGCAGCCAGAAGTAGATCCTAAAGCCGATCTGTACTTCTATCCTAAAGGGGATGACCTGCAGCTGGTTTATGTAACAGAAGTCAATGTTTTAGAACCTGCCCCACTGCGTACTCGCTACATTATTGATGCCAATGATGGCAGCATCGTATTCCAGTATGACATCATTAATGAAGCGACAGGCACAGGTAAAGGTGTGCTTGGTGATACCAAATCATTCACCACAACTGCTTCCGGCAGTAGCTACCAGTTAAAAGATACAACACGCGGTAACGGGGTTGTGACCTATACGGCCTCCAACCGTCAAAGCATCCCAGGTACCATTCTGACCGATGCCGATAATGTATGGAATGATCCAGCCGGCGTGGATGCCCATACGTATGCTGCCAAAACATATGATTACTATAAGGCCAAATTTGGACGCAACAGCATTGACGGACGCGGGCTGCAACTCCGTTCGACAGTCCATTACGGTAGCCGTTACAACAACGCCTTCTGGAATGGCTCCCAAATGACTTATGGAGACGGGGACGGTAGCACATTTATCGCATTCAGCGGGGACCCCGATGTGGTAGGTCATGAACTTACGCACGGTGTCACAGAGTATACTTCGAATTTGGAATATTACGGAGAGTCCGGTGCATTGAATGAGGCTTTCTCGGACGTAATCGGTAATGACATTCAGCGTAAAAATTGGCTTGTAGGCGATGATATTTATACGCCAAACATTGCAGGCGATGCTCTGCGCTCTATGTCCAATCCTACCCTGTACGATCAACCAGATCACTATTCCAACTTGTATACAGGCAGCTCCGATAACGGCGGCGTTCATACGAACAGCGGTATTATCAATAAAGCCTACTATCTGTTAGCACAAGGTGGTACTTTCCATGGCGTAACTGTAAATGGAATTGGCCGCGATGCAGCGGTTCAAATTTACTATAGTGCCTTTACGAACTACCTGACTTCTTCTTCCGACTTCTCCAACGCACGCGCTGCTGTGATCCAAGCAGCAAAAGATCAGTACGGTGCGAACTCAGCAGAAGCAACTGCAGCTGCCAAATCTTTTGACGCTGTAGGCGTAAACTAAATCATATACGCTATAATCCTCATATCCCGTCCATAGACCTTTGCCGTTATGCAACTGTTACTTGGCCCTGGCTCATACAATGGACGAAAAAATAGGGGTGCAGTGTACAAGTCTGCGCCCCTTCCCCCCTTATTTATGGCGTCCCCTCAAAGGGGCGCCCTTTTCTTGTTCATCGGGTCCCTTCGATCATTTTCGACTAAATAAGACAAATAAACAGTAAATCAGGGACTAAAGATTCATTTTGGGGTATTTTGTAAAATTAACCTTCTCGTTCGACAACCTCTGTGCTAATATCAGAGCCAAGACGATGAGATTGCAAAAAAATAAACCTTAATATTTTACATAAGGTAATTTTTATCCCATCCTCTTCACGTTTCAAAGGAGCAACAAGACTTACATATATGACGTAAGGCTTCTGCAAACAGGGTGTTTTTACCCCAACATTAATTAGGGAGAGTGAGTATGAATTGAAAAAAGTATGGGTTTCACTTCTTGGAGGGGCTATGTTATTAGGATCTATAGCGCCGGGGGCCTCCGCAGCTGAAAATTCTGTTCCCGATCCGACTCAGTTTACGCCAACATTCCAAACGGTGAACTGGAAGTCCCCTTCAACGGTAACAGGCGACAATCTGGTCTGGAGCTTTTTAAATCGACAACAAAAAACATTATTGAGTCTGGACAATACCCACATCGGTTCCCATGTGCGCGAGCAATTTCGTATCGTGGATCGTACCAGTGACAAATTTGGTACAAAGCATTATCGGTTAAAACAATACGTAGACGGAATTCCCGTATTTGGAGCCGAACAGACCATCCATGTAAACAAGTCTGGTCAAATCACCTCTTATTTGGGAGCGGTCATTTCAGAAGATCAACAAGCCGATGCTAAAGAAAATACAACTCCAAAAATCAGTGCTACTGAGGCTGTATATACCGCATATGAAGATGCAGCTATACGGGTTCAATCTCTCTCTTCCTCCGTCCAAATCGTTCCTGAACCTTACGAGGATACAAGTAGTGTAAGTAAAGACACTTACGAAAAAGCATCTAACAATGAATTATCAATCTCTCTTGATAAGGACTCCTTGGATTTGGATAAAGCAGCTGAACTGGAGAACAGTAAATTGGAAGCGGTAGCGCCTGCATCCTCTATCCCCAAAATTGCCAATCTGGAACCAAGCGTGGACCCTAAAGCAGAACTGTATATCTATCCCGATGGAGACTCAACACGTCTAGTCTATGTAACCGAAGTTAATACTTTACAACCCACTCTGCTGCGCACACGTTACTTTATTGACGCTAATGATGGAAAAATCGTTTTCAAGTATGACATCCTTAACGAAGTGATCGGCACAGGGCGCGGTGTATTCGGTGATACCAAAACATTTGAAACAACAGCTTCGGGCAAGAAGTATCAACTAAAGGATACGACTCGTGGTAAAGGAATCCTAACTTATAACGTCCACAACACCGAGACGCTCCCCGGCACCCTGTATACAGATTCAGATAACGTATGGGAAGATCCGGCTGCGGTGGATGCCCACGCTTACGCTATCCGCACTTACGATTATTACAAGGATAGATTTGGACGCGACAGCATTGACGGGCATGGCATGGCCATCGCTTCGGCAGTCCATTACGGCGCAAAGAACTACAATAATGCCCACTGGGGCGGCACTCATATGCTTTACGGAGACGGAGACGGCACGTTATTTGCCCCTTTCAGCAGCGACCTTGAAATTGTTGCCCATGAGCTGACACACGGTGTGACCGAGCATTCATCAGGGCTCGTGTATTTCGCTGAATCTGGTGCATTAAGTGAAGCCATCTCAGATATTATAGGCAACGACATTGAGCGTACCAATTGGGATTTCGGCAAAGTCGCTTATACCCCTAATATTAAGGGCGACGCCATTCGCTCCCTTTCCGATCCTGTCAAATACGGTCAAGTCGATCACTACAGCAATCTCTATCCTGATCCTAACAACGAGGATTATGGTGGAGCCCATATTAATAGTGGCATTATTAATAAAGCCTACTATTTACTGGCACAAGGAGGCACCTTCCATGGTGTCAAGGTAGATGGAATCGGACGTGATGCAGCCGTATATATTTATTATAATGCCTTCACCAATTATCTGACTTCCACGTCTAACTTCTCCACCGCGCGTGCCGCTGTTATCCAAGCGGCCAAAGATAGTTATGGTGAAAATTCAATAGCCGTAACCTCTGCTATTAAGTCTTTTGACGCTGTAGGTGTGAGATAAGTAATAAATACAAACTTCCCCGATATTACAAGTTTTCCCCCTTCCCTCTTATGTATACGGCGTCCCACTGTGGGACGCCTTTTTCTAGTATGAAGTTGATTATTGGCAACTTATATTCCTGGCTTCTTATTATTGCCCCATCGCAATCCAAAGGACCAACCCTTCACATATCGGACCTGAGTGTATGCGTTCCACAGTAAGTACTGCTGAATACCTCTGACGTTGTGTGACGGATACCAGCACTCCCGGTATACTCGCACTGGCAGTGATTACATATTGTGTATCTATAAAAGGCTTCTCAAATATAACGCTCACTTCGCCCCTATCCGCTCGTGCGGGGAGATGAAAAGAAATGCTCCCATATTGAGATGAAGCTATATGATCGTCAGAAGCCTCGTCACTGGTCGCTGATTCGTCGTGAATGGCATTCAAGTCTAATTCTTTCTCCGTATCGAAAGCTGGATCGATATCTTGCTCAGGCAAGACCACGCGTTGCTTTGGGCGGTGTCTTCCTTCCGCAATGTGAATACTGGTTATGGAACAATCCAGTAATGAATCTTGCTCTGCCTGATCTTCCGTCGTAATAGACGGTTTATCGTTATCCATCCTGCCTTCCGTATCTGACTCAGGCACAGACAACAGCAGTACAGATGCTCGATTCATCTGCATCGCTTCCTCTAGCGTTTTGGGAAGCTTATGCTTCTTCCATGCCGCTTCCTCTATAGCTTGAACCGAGGTATCCTTCTCTACGGGGGCAGGGACCGTTGCCGTCCCGCGCTGGCTCAGTCTATGACTGCCGGAAGTCGAAGCCGCTTTCTCCTTGTTAACACGGGGTGAGGGAACTGCATTGGAAAGGTTACGCCGCGCTGTTCTTTTATCCTTAGGGCTATGGTTCGTACGATGGTTCATGATGATCGCTCCTTTGGCACAGGAGTGAACCAGCGGTCGCCCCGCTTCATTCACCCGGCTGGAAGTCATGGCTAATGCCTATAAGGTAGCCTATGCGCGTAACAGCGCCTACGTCACTCCGTTGCGCAGTCCGTTATGATTTGTGCCCAGCGTTGTGCTGAGTGCTGCCATAAAAATCGTCTTCGTACCTCGTCAAGCCCGGCTTCTCCCATCCGTCGTCGCAAGCCAGGTTGCTGGAGCAGCCTGATGATGGCATCGGCCATTTCCTGCTCACCGTGAGACGGATACACAAGCCAGCCTGTCTCGCCGTGTTGTACAACTTCCGGAATACCGCCGATTCGTGAAGCGACCACAGGCACTCCTGCTGCCATGGCTTCCAGATTGACCAGCCCGAAGGCCTCATCCTTCACTGAAGGAACAACGGTCACATCGGCTAGCTGATATAGCGAGGCCAATGCTGGATGCGGAACATAGTCGAGGAATTGCACATGCTTCCCCAACCTTAGTTTATGCATCTGCCGATGCAACGACGCCGTGTACGGCGTGAGGCGGTCATGCCCGTAATAGGCACTACCTGCAATGAGCAGCAGTACGTCCGGGCATGCGCGGACGACATGCCGCAGGGCCTTGAGCAGTCGGTGAACGCCTTTTCCTGGCTTCAGTCTGCCCGCGAATAACACGATTTGGCGGCTTGACCAGCCGAAATCGTCCAATCGCGCCGATCTGGCCGCTTCTGCTGCAGGAGTCCACCTTGGCAGGAAATCGCCAGGATGGATACCCAGCTTGTTTATGACGATGCGTTCCCTGACCGCGTCGGGACAGTCAGAAGCTACGATTGCCCCCAAATACGCACTGTTCACGATAATGCGATCCATCGATGCCAGCAGCCTACCCATCTCCTCCCGTTTGAGGTGGGGCTCCCGGATGAACGTGGTCGAATGCAAAGTCAGCACAACCCGACTATCGGGTAAAGCCTCGCGAATTGCATACGCAACTGCCGGACGGTTGTGTACATCTACTACCGCTGGTAACCATCTCTTTAAATCAGCAATCACCTCAGAAATATAACCTGCTCCCCGCTTATAACGCATGCAGGGAATTCCGTCGATATAGCCATGATCAGGTGCCTCTGCTCCCTTTATGCCATAGATCTGCGCTTGGAGCTCATGACT
>NZ_WUDQ01000137.1:0-8280 GCF_009827695.1 Paenibacillus sp. OT2-17
CCCCGGAAACCGGTGAATATACCTTTCCTTCACTCGGTAGAATGGCTATTCCTTGACCCATCGCTTCTGTAGAGAACGCAGGATCAGGAACCTCATGAAGCGGAACAATTTGGCCATGGATAGGCGCATAGACATTCTCGGTGACTTCGGTATGTCCAGGTTCAGTTTGTAAGGCAGGCTCGGATTTTTCTGCTTCCGTCTTTCCTGTCTCCGCATCCGTTGCCCCGTTTCCTTCATTAAAGCCCAGAATATAAGTCAATACGGTAGTAACCACAAATGAAATGATGATACTAATCAAATAAAAAGCAATTGTATTCGTAAAGAATGCCGGAATAGTAGTTATTGCCGGGAACACATAAGCAAGCACGGTCGTTTGGAAATGTCCGGCAATGGCCCCTCCGATCATTCCCCCCATGACGGCGGCAATCATTGGTCTTTTCAGCTTCACGGACAATCCGTAAACGATAGGTTCTGTAATACCAGCGAACAGTGAAGGGAAAATAGATGACAGTGCGTAAGCTTTCAGCTTTTTGTCTTTGGCTTTCAGAAAGACCCCAAGAGCGACACCGGATTGGGCGAAGGTCGCAGAAGCCATCATAGGTCGAATCGTATCAAACCCTTTGAGGGAAAGATTGTTGATCATCGCAGGTGCAATCCCCCAGTGTAAACCAAACATCACTAGGAAGGTCCAGCCGCCTCCCAGAATGGCTCCAGTCAAGAGACCGCTTTGCGTACTCAAAAATTCAATACCATCCGCAATACCTTTACCGGTGTACACTCCCAGTGGACCGATCACAATGGCGGTAAGCGGAACCATAATTAATAAGGAAACAAGCGGGACCATAAACAATTCAATGCTTTTCGGAACCACCCGCTTCAGAAACCGTTCCAGATATGAATACAGCCAAATGGCTAAAATTGCTGGAATAATGGATGTCGTATAACTCATCAGGACAACGGGAATGTGGATAAAGGAAGCAATATCCCCCGTGTTTTCCATCAGCTTGGTGAAGTTAGGCTCCAGCAGAGCGGCCATAATGGCAGCAGATACGATAGGCTGGGTCTTGAATGTTCTCGAAGCTGAAAACGCCAACATCAGTGGCAGGAAGAAAAATACGCCGTTGCCTGCGGCAGCAAGGATAGCATAGGTACTGGAGGCACTGTCCAACCACTCTAACTGTGTAAGAATAACCAGGATAGCTTTCAGCATCCCTGCACCAGCCAAAGCAGGTACAATCGGCTGGAAAATAGAGCTCATGACGGTAAAAGCACGACTGATGAAATTACCTTCCTTTGCATTATCCTCTTTTTTGTCGTTGCCGCTTTTTACCTGAAGGTTATAGTTCTTCGCAATCGTATCATAAACCTCGTTAACATGATTGCCGATCACCACCTGGTACTGCCCTCCGCTTTCTATCACGGAAATGACACTGTCGGAATTTTCCAAAGCCTGTTTATTGGCTTTTTGCTTATCCTTAAGTGTAAATCTCAGACGGGTCATACAATGGTACAGATCACGTATATTTTCTTCTCCGCCTACATTAGTTACAATGAATTTCGCTAATTCATCATGTTTGCTCATAATGCCTGCCTCCAATGTTCTCTGGTTGATATAAAAAAAACCTGAGTAATTCCCGATACCAAAATGCAATTTAGTATCGAAATCACTCAGGTAATGCCCACGAATGGTAACACCCTGTTAGTTTTCAGTTCTGTTGACCAATCTGGAAATGTGAATCATAAGATACATCATTTCATCATTGGTTAATTTCTGCTCAAACTGCTTATTCACATACACCCCTATTTTTTGTACACATCTGTGCTCTTCTGGAAATTTGATTTTCAGGTCTTCGAACAAATTCATGTACTGCGGGTCTGCCGATTCGTGGGCAAAAAGCCGCTGGGCAAAAAATTTAAGATGGGTTACAAAACGGTTGTAATTCCATGAATCTTCATCAATCTCGACATTGAAGTGGTATTTTACAATATCCATAATATCCTTGATGACTTTTGACGTTTTTAGCGTCAGATCAAGCTTCTGGTTATCCAGGCGGGCGTTGACGAAATGCAGGGCAATAAACCCGGCTTCATTCTCATCGAACGTGATGTTGATCCTGTTACGAATCATCTCCAGCGCATGTTTACCGATCGCGAATTCTTCGCGATAAAACCGCTTGATCTCCCATAGAAACCGGTTTTCAATCGGTGTTCCCCGTTCATGCCGTTGGATGGCGAATGAAATGTGGTCGATCAGGGCTAGGTAAATATAGTCACTAATGTCTCCAGCCAATCTCGGTCTGGCATACTCCACGATTTCATCCGCGATTTCAATACATTCCATCTTTACATCTTTCAGCAAATCCGCCAGCTTCGCGGATAAATCCTGAGTTTTGACTACAAACAGCTTCGTGATTTTCCGCTCATCAATGGTATCCCCCGGTTTCAGGTTGAATGCGATTCCATTTCCTGTCGCAATGACCTCTTGGGCGTCCTCTTCCTCTGCTAAAACGACATTGTTGTTAAGCGCTTTCTTCAAAATCATGCGACCACCTGCTTTTATTTACTGGAAGGCCATTTTTTAAAGAGACTCTGTTAAAAAATGTGCATACACTAAAAAACCTGAACAGAATACCGCTTCATAGACGTTATCGCCCATTTACCGGAACTCCATTCAGGTTATGCCTAAAATAGTAACACCCTGAAAATTATGAGATTCATTTTTGTAATCGTTTTCTTGGCTTCATTATAATAGAGTTTCTTTTTTTCTGTCAACCCTTTATTAAAAAAAGCCTTCCATCCGCTTACTGCGGCTTCGGAGTCCCTGAACGATTCACAATCCAGATGCCCGCCAGTACTAAGAAAATGCCAAGCAAGGTAGCCGCTTTGAGTGCCTCGTGAAGAAAGATCCAGCCGGACACAACACCGATGATAGGAACCAGCAACAGCGTAACAGAAGCTTTACTTGCTTCCATTCTAGTGAGAATATGAGTCCACAGCAGGAATGCAAGAGCAGACGCCACAATGCCGGAAAATAAGATATAAAAGATCGACGCAGCGCTAAAGTTCGGCTCCCATCGCTCAAACAACAGGGAGTACAATAACAATCCGAGCGCACCGAACGCCATCTGCCAGGTCGTGAACTGGGTTTTATCGCAATGCTGGAGCTTGAGCTTGATAATCAGGTTCGAAAGTGCCCAAGCAATCGCTGAACTCACCCCAAGCAGCATGGCCCACAAATTGCCGCCCAAATGAATGTCCATAGCAAATAATAGCCCCAAGACCCCTGTAGCAATTCCAATCGTTTTGCGTGTGTTCAGCCGCTCACCTGGAATCATAAAATGAGCCATAATGGATAAAAACAGCGGCATGCTGTACGTAAGCACGGAGGTTAAGCCCGCATTAATGTAGTTCAGGGATATCTGAATCGCAATATTAAAATAGGTAGTCTGGAGAATCCCGCAGAGTATATACCATTTTATCGTGTGCCTGTCAGGGTTCGGAACCCGTTTCCACATCAGAATTCCGAACAGAAGCAGCGTCCCTGTGAGAAACCGGAGAGCCGCAAATTGAACAGGTTCAAAGGCTCCATTGCCCAATTTCATGATGACAAAATTAAAGCCCCAGATCAGGCATAAGAGCAGGCTCAAGCCTTTCATGCATCATACGCCTCCGTTTAGAGCACTTCTCCGCCCGATTCAATCACTTTTTTATACCAGTCAAAGCTTTTTTTCTTGTAGCGGTTCAGTGTTCCGTTGCCCAGATCATCCTGGTCGACGTAGACGAAGCCGTATCTCTTGGATGCCTGTGAGGTCGAAGCACTGATCATGTCGATGGGACCCCAGGCGGTGTAGCCGAACAGGTCCACTCCATCCTCAATGGCTTCCCTCATTTGCGCGATATGTTTTTTCAGATAGTCGATACGGTAATCATCGTTAATGGTGCCGTCAGGATTCATTTGATCTGTCGCACACACGCCGTTTTCTGAGATGAACAGTGGCTTTTGATAGCGGTCATACAGGTTATTAAGCGCATAACGTAATCCTTTAGGATCAATCTGCCATCCCCACTCGGACTGCTCGAGGTAAGGATTCTTCACGCCACCAATCAGATTTCCGCTTGCTTTGGCATGCTGATCGGCAGTGGCACTGGCATTGTTGGACATATAGTAGCTCAGGGACACGAAGTCCACGAGGTTATCTCGCAAGATTTCATCGTCGCCAGGTTCTTTATGCAGAACAACACCCTTTTCTTTGAACATACGTGCGGTATAGGACGGATAATACCCTCTAGCTTGTACATCACTGAAAAAGAAGGACACTCGTTCTTCCTTTTGGCATTCAAGCACATCATCCGGATTGCAAGTATTCGGATAAAGCAACAGATAGCTGATCATACACCCAATCTGGGAGTTCGGTATAATCTCATGACAGGCTTTGACTGCCAGCGCGCTAGCTATAAACTGATGATGGGCAGATTGATACTTGTCCTGCTCCAGATTCGGGTGATTCTCTTCAATGATCCCCGCGCTGACAAACGGATGGTGTTTGACACAGTTCATTTCGTTAAACGTAATCCAGTACTTTACTTTATCCTTGTAACGGGTAAATACAGTCTCGGCAAAACGGACGAAAAATTCAATCAGTTTCCGGTTTTTCCAGCCACCATATTCGGTGACAAGATACAAAGGCATATCGTAATGGGTCAGCGAGATGACAGGTTCAATTCCTTTGGCCAGCAGGGCATCAAAAACCTTGTCATAGAATTGCAGCCCTTTCTCATTGGGTTCTGTCTCGTCGCCATTCGGGAAAATACGTGTCCAGGAAATGGAAGTGCGAAAGCATCTAAAACCCATCTCGGCCAGCAGATTAATATCTTCTTCATAACGGTGATAGAAATCATTTCCCCGACGTTTGGGATAATTTTTGGTGCTGTTTGGGTCCAAAGCTTCCTTGACCTGCGCATGGGTCATCATATGCCACTGATCCAGCCAATGCTTTTTGTCGAGTGCTGGATCAAAGGTAAATACATCAGAAATCGAGAGCCCTCTTCCGTCTACGTTGTAAGCCCCTTCAATCTGCATGGCAGCGGCTGCCCCGCCCCATAGAAAGTTCTTGGGAAAACCTTTTGCCTGTTCCATGTTGCATTCCTCCAAGTAGGTTATAATTTGTGAAGAAGTATGCGGAACCCGTGTCCTTCAAATGCATCCCGGATTGCTGCATACGCTTTATGCTTTCATGCTACAATCTGGGATGCATTCCAGGTCAAGAACTAAATTTTTGGAGTTGAATGTCATGCATAATATAAAAAGAATTGCTGAAATTGCGGGGGTATCGACAAGTACCGTGTCTCGGGTGCTTAATCATCATCCATATGTCAGTGAAGCAACGCGGACCAGGGTGATGGAAGTCATTCGGGAACTGGATTATATTCCGAATATTAATGCGGTGCAGTTGAAAGTAGGCCGTACCAAGGTTATTGGGATCATGACCCCAACGATTAACAATTATTACATGCAAATCATCAAGGGAGTATCCAATGCGGGTAAAGAGGAAGATTATCAGGTTTTGATCTACCAGACGGAGGAAAATCAGGATTTGGAAAGCGCGGCGTTAGAGCTTTTGAGGCAGAAAAAAGTGGACGGGATCGTCATTTTACGGCGTATGCTGGATTGGTCTGCTGTGAGGCATTACACCAAGTATGGGCCGATTGTGACCTGCGAGCCATTAAAAAATAAAGAGATTTCATCCATTTATCTCGATCATTATGAAGGATTTCGGATTGGATTAGAGCATTTGGCCGAGCTGGGATTTAGAAAAATCGCCTGCACCGTAGGCAGAAAAAACAGCGTAAACAGCCAAAGAAGACTCCAGGCCTATTATGACCTGCTCGCGGCAAGGAAGCTGCCAGTGAATGAGGAATGGTTGCTCAGTGGTATCCATACGGTGCAGGACGGAATGCGAGCGTTCGCCAAGCTGGAGTCTTTAAAGGAACGTCCCCATGCCATCATGACAACCAATGATTTGGTGGCATGCGGTATTATCTCAGCTGCTCGTAGTAAAGGGTGGAAGGTTCCAGGAGATTTAGCAGTGGTCGGCTTTGAAGCTGACGAAAGTCAGGTAGCCGACGCCATGGGACTGACCAATATTACGAACCCATTGCAGCGAATCGGACAGGAAATGTTCCGTACATTATATCAGCAATTGAACGGACAGCCTTTGGAGCCAGCCTCCCTTGCTTTTGAATTGAAGGTCCGCCATTCTACCTGCTAATCCATCTACAAACTAACCAATCAACAGTGTATAGACGATACCCGGCCCGTGTACACCGATCGTCAGATCATTTTCAATATCCGACGAGCGGCTCGGTCCAGTAATAAAATGAATGCCTGCGGGCAATTGCTCACGCCCGGCTTTGTCAAAGCGGTTTAGAATTTCGCCCAGTCGTGTTCGCAAGCGCTCTACTGGCAGAAGAATGATCAGTACAGTTGGCAAAAGGCTGACTGCACGGCCTTTCTCCGGCGAGGATAACATCGCTACCGAACCGGTGTAAGCAGCCGCTTCGTCGGCGATGACGATGCCAATATCCGCCTCGGCAGCGCGGGCCTTCCAGTCCTCGACTGGATCGGTGTTCCACACCGATAAACGGACTTCCGGCAGCGCCGATTCCAGCTGGAGCGCATCCAGGTCCGGCTCATTCTGCCGGACGATATAGGCCGCTCCCAGCTCTCGCGCTTTGAGCGCGATCCAGTCTGCGGTCTGCTCCAAATCCAGCAGACGCACGACATGCCCGCCAACACTTGTAAAGTTGGCGGTAAACTCCTCGATGCGCTGCTCCGCGCTCCATTCGAATTCGTGCCAAAATGCAGGTGCCCCGCGAAACGGCTGAACTGGCGGCTCCGTCTGTCGTGGACGCTTGAGCCGAGTCGCGATGCCGTCCATAAAGCGTACCTGCTTGGCACAGGATTCTGCTTCCATTTGATGAAGCCACGTTTCATGGGCCGCTTTTGCTTGCGCAGAAGGATTACTCTGTTCACTCATGCTGCGTCCCTCCTTTACTTCTATCTGCCAAAATCTTCTCCATTCGACTGAGAACATCCGGCTGCATCACATTGCGTTCCTGCTCCAGCTTATGCTCCAGCGTGTTCCATTGCTGACGGAAGGATTTTTTCGCCAAAGAGGGAGCCACACGGTACGTATTCCATCCCTTTAGGGGGCCCAGCTTTAGGGTAATTTCGCCCTTACGAACGACCGCTTTCTGTGCAATCTGCCCTAGCCGAATCGCCGCTGCGAATCGCTTCGAGCTGGAAACCACGGTCGCAAAACCTTTCATTCCTACTGTTTCCAGCTTATCTCCTTGTCCCGCCTCTACCTTACGTCTACGCAAATATACCAGCATATCATGCAGCGGTATTTTGACCGGACAGGCTTCATAACACGCACCACACAGACTGGACGCACTCGCAATATCGTTCCACTCTTCGATGTTGCCATGAAGGGCAGGCGTAAGCACTGCACCGATAGGGCCACTATATGTCCCGCCATACGCGTGCCCGCCAATGTGTCGGTACACCGGACAGGCATTCAGGCAAGCCCCACAGCGAATGCAGTTCAGCAACTCTTGAAACTCGGGATTGCCTAGCTGTAGTGAACGTCCGTTATCTACGATGATGATGTGCATTTCGTCAGGCCCATCGGCATCTTGGCTGCGCCGAGGGCCTGAAATACCAGACATGTACATGGTCAGCTTCTGTCCAGTAGCGGATCGTGGCAGTAATGTAGCCATCACCTCCAAATCCGTCCAGGATGGAATAATCCGTTCCATGCCCATCAGCGTAATTTGCGTTTTGGGCAAAGTGGATACCATTCGTGCGTTGCCTTCATTTTCAAACAGGACCATGGAGCCTGTCTCGGCGATGGCAAAATTACACCCGGTCATGCCAATATCCGCTTCTAGAAACTTCTCACGCAGCTTTTTGCGGACAAAGCCCGCCAAAATCGTCGTATCCGCGGACAATTTCTCCCCTGCTTCTTTGGATAACAGCTCGGCAATCTGATAACGATTTTTGTGAATCGCCGGAATGACGATATGAGACGGGGGCTCTCCTGCCAGTTGAATAATATATTCACCGAGGTCACTTTCAATCGTCTCGATATCCGCCCCTTCCAGTGCCTGATTCAAATGCAGCTCCTCCGACACCATCGACTTGGATTTGACGACGGAGCGGGCTTGGCTATGCGCAGCAATATCCAGTGTAATACGTACAGCATCGGCTGCTGTGTC
>NZ_WUDQ01000138.1:0-8253 GCF_009827695.1 Paenibacillus sp. OT2-17
CCATCCTGACCCAGCACCACCACTGTATCCTGCTCACCAAAAATAAAGTTCGGCACATGCTCCCGCTCCACAATCTGAACACGACCCAAGGCCGTTAAATCCGACGTTGCCGTTGCCACCGCCCTGCGGTAATTTTCGTCCTCCAGCACATAATCACTGAAATCCGCACCCAACCGTTCCATAAAGAAGCGAGCCTGCTGCACCGTATTGTATCGGACAATCAGTTCCTCCAGTCGCGTTTTACGCTTCACCAAAATGATCTTCTGCTCTGTCATTCGGCTGCTCATCGTGTTCTTCCTCCAGACCCTCTCGATCCTGCTGATCCGCTAGCTCCCGTATCTGACATGAGACCTTGCAGCAGATCCGGCGTAATATTCAGCTGACCGATTTTGCCTGCATTTTCTGCAAGCTCCTGGAATGCAATCGCAATTAGCTTATCCGGGCTCATATCCATGTTGGCCATAGCTTGAAGTACGTTCGGCTCAACATCCTGCAACGATTTCATGACTGCTGTCAGCTCATAGGCCTTGGCATCGGCTTCTGCCTTTTTATTCGTTACGGTCAGCTCAATCAGCTCGCGTTTTTTCTCCTCCAAGGCTGTGTCAAATCGTAGCTGCTCCTCTTTCATCTCGCTTTGCTTTTGCTTCACAGAACGCTCGGCATCGAGTTGAGTTTCGCGGATTTGTTTCTTTTTCGTCTCTACTGCAATCTCAGTGTTCAGCTCGTTTTCCTTCACACGCCGCTCTTGCTCAATAGATGCATTACGACGTTCATACAAAGCATGATCCGCGTTGCGAAGAATCTCTTCTCTCGCTTGAGCCTCCAGCGCTCTCATCGTCTCCTTATTGGGTAGAATCGCCAAAATCGACAGTCCCATAACCTCAATGCCGAGCTTTTCCATTTCCGTATGCTGTGCAATATCCTTCGTCATATTTTGGGCCAGACGTTCACTGGACTGAACAGCTTCTTTGAGCGGGACACGCTCCAAATACTTTTTGGTAAGCACCTTGGCGATGTTAATCACCCGTTGGGCCAGCTTGCTCGGATCATCCGAAATGTAGCGTCGTTCCTTCAAGTCATACGTATAGTTTAAAATCTGCGTCGTTCTCCGATAATCCACAATTCGATAAGTTAGTTGCCCCTGCACCGTCACCGCCTGAAAATCATTCGTCATGTCCTCAAACATGAACGGCGCATCAATGGAAGAGACGGGCACGACAACAACCGAGGTGGTCGGGGCGTAGTAATAAAAAGATAATCCAACACCCTCCCGAACCACCTTCCCGTTTTTCACCTTCATCACATATTCACTGGGCTGAAATTTAACAAAATTAAATCCAAACATAGCCACTTCCTCACTTTCTTTATAGTTTATAATTTTTTGTTATTATCATTTTATTATTAACAATAAAATAACACACATTTTCGATAATATCAATATGACATTTATAAAAAAATAAAGGCCATTTCCCCTCCGATATGCTCGGTTAGAGGAAACAGCCTTATTGAAACACTTTATTTATCATCCACATTCCATTCTCTATAAAATTGCTCCAAGTACATCTCCATCCATTGATGCCGAACTTCCGCCAGCTCTCGGGCATAAGCGGTATTCATTAAATCCTTGAGTTTGAGCAGCTTTTCGTAAAAATGGTATATGGCACTTTTACCTGCGGCACGATAATCATGCTGTGAAAAGTCTTTATCCGGGTGATGCATCATACTGCCTTTTGAGCCAGCATACATAAAGGTTCTTGCAATCCCAATCGCTCCAAGAGCATCCAACCGATCCGCATCCTGCACAACTTGACCTTCCAGCGTTTCCATAGGCGGGTTTTGTCCACCATTGTAGGACATCGTAGCTATAATAGTCATCACGTGCGTGATCACATCTGGATCACTTACATGCAGAAGCAGCCACTGCTCTACTTTATCCAGGCCCGCTTGCTTGGAATCATTTAATTTTTCATCCGCTACATCATGCAGCAGTGCTGCCAGTTCACAAATAAACGAATCTGCGCCCTCTTTGGCAGCAATTTTAAGGGACAGCTTTCTCACCCGGTCTATATGAAACCAATCGTGACCACTATGATCATGCTCCAACTGCTGCTGTACAAAGGGCTCCGCCTTTTGAATAATATCTGCCAAAATCGCTTCCTGTTGCTCCGTTCGTCTCTCCATATGTCACCTTTCAATCCCGTCCATACTTTCTATGGTAGGTTCGTTTAATTTTTTAATGCTTGGCCATCTGCTTACTGCGAATCATTGAGAGCGCCTTACGGGCTGCCAGTTTCCCATTCGGGCTTCCGTACTTCACCACTTCTTTTAATAATTCGGTCGCTGGTTCATATCCATGATGTCCTAAAAGGACACATGCTCGTTCCTGTACATACATATCCTCATCGTCCAAATAGGGAAGCAATGAGTCTAGTTCGCAGGTAGGCGTGATCGCCATTAAGCTATAAAGATGCTGACATCTCACATCATCATCCACAGGTGAATCCTTTTCTAGCAAGGCTCTTAGTTCATTCATGCAGCGAATATCTTCCGCTAATTGTTCTGTGCTAATGTCCTCGCCGGACGGATAATCCTTACGGAGCTGTTCCCACTCCAGTGCTGGATTTTGCTCCAACTCTGCAATCAGAGAAACCACATTTCTGTACGCCGGTGACAAATCCGTTTCCTCGTGACTTATATAACACAACTTATATGCTAACGGCCCCTCCACATATATGCCAACATAATTAGAATGGTCATCCGTCCATAGAGGGACGATATGTTTAAATATCTCGATCTGCCCCATCCACTTGATGCCCTCGGCAAGCTCTTGCTCATTCATGAGTTGAAGCTGAACGTTCCGTCCCTCTCGTTCCTTGCTATGTACATGCAAAGCTTCCACCATGTCGTCTGGCAGATGAATTGCTAGCCGTTCAAGTACCTCTTGTAAGCTCATTTTTCACGCTCCTTATCTTCTCTACTCAAAATCTACTATATAAAACCGAAAAGGACAGGCTTTCTTCATTTTATTCTATATGGTGTATGCTATCCAACCTTTAGAACGAGAAGTCAGTAACCTGACAAAAAAAGAACCTCCAAAACCACATGAATTGTAGTCGCGGAAGTTCTTTTACATTTTCCCTGCCCTATTTCTAATCCTATATAACTTATTCCGTATTCTTACTCCATGACACCAAGCTCGCGGTTTTTTTCCTTGAATCGGCTGTTATGAGAAGATACATATGCCGCTTTGTCAGCTGCTGGATCAATGTACAGCTTGGCGCTGTTCAGTGCAAGGGCGGCATCTGTGAACGTACCGGCAATTAGATACAGCTTGCTTCCGTACTCGACAAAATCGCCTGCTGCGAAAATCCCTGGCAGATTCGTTTCCAGCTTTTCGCTCACTCGGGCATGCCACTCACCCATATCCAGTCCCCAATCCCGAAGCGGGCCGAAGTCGGATTTAAGTCCATGATTTACGATGACAGCATCGACATTCAACACCTGTATTTCGCCCGTATCTACATGACTGATCGTCACCTGTTCAATCGTCTCTCCATTGTTGCTATGTAGCTGACTCACCGCGTATGGTGTGAGGACATGGACCGAGGATGATTTCATACGAGCTACATTTTTCTCATGTCCGCCAAAGTGATCCCGACGATGTACGACGGTCACACTCGCCGCAATAGACTCTAGCTCATTTGCCCAATCCACCGCCGAGTCGCCTCCACCGGAAATCAGGACGCGCTTGCCCCGGAATGGCTCCAGCTCTTGTACAGTATAATGCAGGTTCGTAACCTCATAGCGGTCCGCCCCCTCAATCTCCAGCTTAGCCATTTTGAGAATACCATAGCCTACTGCCAGAACGATCGTGCGTGTCCAATGCTGTTCCCCTGTGGCAGAAGTTAGCAGGAACGTGCCATCCTCTTGCCGATCCAAACCAGTGATCTGCTGTCCCAGCACAATGGTAGGCTCGAACGTCCGCGCCTGCTGCTCCAGCTGATCAATCAGCTTTTCACATAAAACCGGGGTAACCCCCCCGACATCCCAAATCATCTTCTCTGGGTATATGCGCATTCGTCCGCCCAGCTCATGCTTGGCTTCGATCAGCTTGGTTTTCATATCTCTCATTCCACTGTAAAATGCGGTATACATACCGGCAGGACCACCGCCGATGATCGTTACATCATATAATTCCAAGGACACTGTCACTCTGCAACTCTCCCTATCATAACGTAATATGTCTGCTTCTATTATAAGTGATAATAATTATCAATATCAATTAAGAAATAAAAACATGACCATTAGAGAGGCTTTCGTGACCTTAGAACTACATTTTATAGGTTTATATAGCTACTGATTCCATTATTCTCGTAGATTACGCAAGGATTGCTGCACTATCGCATGCAATGCTTTTTCATTAAGTCCTGTCTGTACAAATTGAAAACGGTGATCTGCCAATCTCTGAACTCGGTCTATGATCTGCCCCAGATGATAAGCCGTATGCTCCACCACATGGTATACGTCATACATATTTATCGCCCCCGTATGGTCCAATGCTGCACAGAAGGATGAAAAAGCTTCTTCTACCTCATCCATCAGTTGTTCCTTGTTTTGCATGGAAGGTATAAAGCTATCCTCCATTCCTTGCTTGTATGTAATCGTCGGATCTATGAGCTTGGCTGCGTTTCTGCGCACATGCACCATGATATGGTTGATGATCCCACCAATGCTATTCGTTTCCGTCTCACCTACTCGCCATAGCACCTGTTCATCCAAAAGCACAATACATGCCCGCAACTTTACCAAATATTGATCGTACATTCTGTGCTTGGATATGATTTTAAACTCATGCATGGAAGAATCCATATATTTATTTCCTCCTTCGTCCTATCAAGTGAATTTCTCAAAAAAATTACTTCCCTCGATCATCCAATACTGTTCAGGTGAAGGTACCTCGTTCAAAAAGTTTTGATATTCCCCTTTCCACCCCGCTGGGACATAGTGTTCAAACGAGGCTGGCTCAGGAAATAGCGAATAGAGAACTTTTTCATCAAAGTTAACATACAGAGCAGGACAGAACTCCAACACTTCATCCTGATGCTGAATAGCACCATCAAGCAACTGGAGCATTGAAGTTAGTTCCCCAGTAGCCACCTTATATTCACAGATGTGATCCAAAAATGCTCCCACTGTGGTTTCATCCAAAATAGGGATACCAAACCGTTCCTCCATCTCGGTATTCAAAAACCAATACTCTCTTTCCGTCACATACCAATTCCATTCCCCTTCAAAGATAACACCAACAATGATGTTTTGCGCATATTCAGGCCATAATTTCATGAGCTTCTCGCGTTCCCTTCTTTCTCACTCACAGTTCGATCCAAAACCGGTTTACACGGTTTCCGTCTTCCTCTATGTAATCCTTGTCCGGCGTTCCGCCATTTTGTATGATTGTTTTTTTGGAGGCAATATTATCGGAGTCGCACACAACCAGGGCTCGGGAAATCCCCAGCTCTTTTGCTTTTTCTAACGCCAAGGCCAGCATTGTAACAGCGTACCTGTTCCCTCGTGCAGAAGGACGGATACCGTAACCGATATGACCTCCGGCATTCATTAGGTGTTCGTTAAGATCATGCCTGATATTCACTGCTCCCACGACCTGTTCATTCGCATTCACAAGCCAGTATGTTGAGCTTTTGACCCAGCCTTCAGACAGGTTGATTCCATTTTCCTGATTACTTAAAACCGTCAGCATACCTTCAAAATCGTACGGCTCTACAGAGATCACCCAAGGTACCATATGCTCCTGGCTCTTTTTCCATTCCTCATAAAATGAAAGATAAGCGTCCTTCCAGCTCTGATCCGGCTGTACCAATTCGACGGTCTGCATCCCGCTCACTCCCCCCCTCTTTAAACCTTCAATTAAACTGCTATTGCTTATATTCAATATCCATAAATTTTTGCGCCCAATCTGCAAAAGAGAGCTTATCATCCCAAGTGACTAGCTTCATCGCTTTGGCACATCCCCAGTTTAGAACCTGCTGATGCAGCATATGCACCCGGAAACGCTCAGTAAATCCTTCTTTAGCTTTCATCCCTTGTGCGTAAGCAGTAAGAAAACTTTGTGCCAACTCTTCTTCGCCGTTCTCCAGATACATGGTGGTTATTTTCGGAAGATCTGCAACCCCATCCCCAAAATAGGCTGTCGTAAAATCAAAAAGACCACTGACTCTCCAGCCCTTATCCCCATTCTGCACAAGGAAATTTTGCGGTTTAAAATCCCCCATCACAAAGGTCGCAGCTTCCAGCTGATCGAATGCTTGACGGAGCCTTCCAATATTTCCTCTACCCATTCCATATCCTGTACAGAAATGTTCGAGTATTTTTTGGCATCCTCTAGCCAATATCGAATTCGTCCATACAACCATCCTCGATAAGAGACTTCAAAAGGGCGAATGGCTAGAGTTGTTGTATCCAGCTCTCCACTGTTCTTAACCTTCCAGCTATGAAGCTCCAACAGAACAGTAGCAAGCATTTCAGCCATTTGCTGTTTATCCAGCAAGGTCAGCTTTGCTTGCAACTCAGGTGTATGTATATGCTGACCGTATAGACGGGGCATAACTGCATAGCTCCAGCCGAAAATGTCCTCCGTATGATCCACAAGATACGGTGTTGGCACGGGTATTGGAGTCTGTGTCTGTATTTGCTCCACCATAAACTTTTCTTCTATCCATTGCCCTAGAAAAAGCGGGTTCCCCTTCAGCACAAACTGCCCAGCCGTTGAGGAAACATAGAGAGTTTGCCCTAGGACACCTTCTGCCGTTTTTTCGTAAGATAGCAAACGTCCCAAATCAAAACGATTCAGCATCCTTTGCATTTGATCATTTGTTACCTCGCCTAGCCGATTAGACGAAAAATAAATGGTCGTCGTCATCTCTACACACCATAGCTCTTAATCGTTGCTTCCAGGGTTTCATCCGTATCTGCTAGCCAAACGAAACTAACCTCAAACGTTCCCGGCTCGAAAAACAATGGAAATCTCCGCTTAAACCAATCCTGCATCGGCAGATTTAGCGCCTCCTTCATATCCACCCACAGCAATTCTCCCTCAGGGGGATTTTTTAATAGTTCACCTTCAGTGGCTGTAGCCAAATAGTTAAAGACCATATATCTCAGCCCTTGACTTGGGTCACAATATTCGTCGATTCCTTTAAATACAATTTCCTTAACGGTTAAGCCTGTTTCTTCCTTTACTTCACGAATGGCCCCATTCACAATGCTTTCTGGAAACTCTACTTTTCCTCCTGGCGCAATATAACCCGGAAACCCCTTTCGATTGGGTCTATTCATAAGCAATACCTTGCTTCCGTCTTGAATCATACACATGGTATATATTTTGTGTGTCACTTCTGTTGTCAATCCGATCATACCTTTCTTTATTCACGATTCACTATAATCTAGCTTTTAACTTTCACACCGACATACTGTGGTTAAATATGGAATTCACCATACTTTAACTCGTTATTTTGTAGAGCGCAATAACTCTAACCATAGACTAGATTAGCGGGGTAACCTGGAGCGATCACAGTCCCTCGTCAAACAACTGTAGGCCTATGATTTCAAAGGCGACAACATCGCCCACTTTAACGTTGACATCACCATTCATTTCTTCAGAATCCAAAATAAACGTAGTGTCTCCTATTACAATCTCCAGACATTCTATCCCGCCTGCTTCGCCCTGCAGCACTTGATGTATCGTTCCTTGAATCCAGTAGTCGCCTAGCTTTGGTTGAGGCCGAAAAATCCCTGTCTCTTCAGTAGACTTCAGCCTTCTGAACCCTTCTATACTGGATTGAGAAGTCTCGACCGAAATCACACAACCGGGAATCAACTTATCCAAGCTTTGTTCATACGGGACAACATACGCATATCCAGAAGTCAGTTCATGCCAAAAATATGTCCAGTAGCCGTATACTTTTTCCTCGCCAATACTACGAATGATGATATGCTGGTCTTTATTTATTTCCTTGATCTGTACGCGCATATATAGAGTCCTCAGTAGATACTTTTCTTATAATAATAGTGTTTAAAGCCTCTCGGAGCATCGTCAATAACACCAACGACTTCATACCCATGCTTTTCATAGAATTTGGGCGCTTGAAAAGTAAAGGTATTAAGTTGTATAAAATTACACCCTTTATCTTTAGCAATTTGTTCGATTTCACCAAGCAGTTGTGAACCGTAGCCCTT
>NZ_WUDQ01000139.1:0-8230 GCF_009827695.1 Paenibacillus sp. OT2-17
AGCCGCAGAAGGCTGCGGCTTGCATACAAGGAATATAGAATGACTGTTATGAATCGTTTCAGAACATACGCTTATGAAAAATAACACCGCAAACGAATAAGCCAAATCCCGTTCCGGAATAAACGCATACGTCCCTACATTCATTTTCAGACACACTTCTCCCGTTGCAGCTTACAGCCGCCTGCCAGTAACTGTGCAGTTAAGTGGGAAAATCAGTGTGCTTACTTCATCGGACGTATGGTTACCTTCCTTTTCATGGGATACTTACTTGCAGTCAGTATAGCAGATCACAACACATTTGCAAATAACCCGCGTTATTTTCCGAATACCAAAGTTGTATTGGACGAACCTGCATATTTCGTTACAAACTCTTTAGTATATTCAGGAGTCTGTACCTGATAGCTATAGTTTTTGCTTGGGTTCCAGTTGGTTACACGCGATTTTTGGTTGTTGATGGCGGGTAAACTCCCCACATCTTTAAACTCGCCATTGGCTTTATCATCAAGAATACCGCCCTTTTCACTACCTTTTCCAAAGTAGTTGTACTCAGAATAGATTCTTGCATTCGTAGCAATGGTGTAAGCAAGCTGGAAATTATTAATATAATTATTTTTAACATGGAAATATCCATATCTCATAAGTCCTGGGCCACGTACAAGCAAGTTTTCAAAGTAATTATTGGCGATCGTGATATGGGGCATGCCATCATAATTTTTATTGCCATCATCAGGGTATCCCAAAATGAGACCATATTTGTGATTGGCAAATTTGGAGTTACTAATGGTTACATAATCAGCCGATTGACCTATGTACAAAAGTTTGTCCAAATCCGAGCCATTCGCATTATAATTGTGACCTGCAAATGTAACATGATCAATCCAATAATTTGTACCTGCCGTAAGATAAAGTTGGATGTCATCGTTACCGTTAATGTTAGCACTGTGCTCAAAAGTTAAATTTTGAAAGATCACATTTCCCGAATTATTTGTTGTTTTCAAATGAATGTTAACCAGCTTGTTTTGCGCGTAAGAACCAATGAGTGATTTGTTGGAACCAATGTTGACCACGGTTTTAGAGGAGGCAGAAATATTTTTTTCGATTACCAGAATTTTAGGGGTTGAATCCCCTAACTGGTTTTTCAAATCGTTTAGATTATTGATATAGATGACCTGACCACCTTTTCCCCCCGTTGTGGCAGACTTCGTAGCTCCATTTTCACTTTTAGCCTGTCCGGCAAAACCAGTCATTCCATTCGTCGACGTATTTGGAAAATCAGCAGCGGCGAACGTAGAACTAGCTGGAAAAGTAAACAGCATCAAAGTTAATGCTAAAAACAGAAAAGAAAATTTCCTCATTGCAGCTACACCATCCTTTTTTTAGTTAAATCCCAACAATGCGACTATACTTATTTTTTAGTAATTGGTAAATAGTTCTTTTTATCTGTTTATTTATAGCATATAAGATAAATATTTTATATTTTATTTTGTGCAGCAATGTAAAAATAGTTCGTAAGAACGCAAAAAAGCCGTGATACCCCGTTGGCATCCCGGCTATAATGTATTTATCTAGCTCCAAATAAAACAAAAGCCCTTGCGTCACAAGGGTTCCGAACTTCTTAAAACAGTAAGCGGGTGATGGGAATCGAACCCACGCTATCAGCTTGGAAGGCTGAAGTTCTACCATTGAACTACACCCGCATTTTATAACATCGCGATTCTTATGTATGACACGCTTAACCTATCGTCAACCAGCTGAATCAGGATGTTATTTAGTATAACTTACCTTTCAGCAAAATGCAAGCATACTACATACTATCCTGAGCCAGCCAATTCATAGGTTTACGTAAAAACAATTTTTCAAAGACTTCTGCCGGAATGGGGCGACTAAAGTAATATCCCTGACCCTCATGACAATCCTGTGCCTGCAAAAAATGAAGTTGCTCCTCATTTTCCACCCCTTCAGCCGTAACCTTCAGCTTCAAATGGTGAGCCATGGAGGCAATAGTAGATACAATTGCCGCATTTTTGCTGTCGACCAGTACCTCATTTACAAAGGAACGGTCAATTTTTAGACGATCTATCGGGAGATTCTTCAAATAATGCAATGAGCTATAGCCAGTTCCAAAATCATCAATACTGATTGCGACACCAATAGCCTTTATTTTTTTCAACTGTTCAAAGGCCCGATCCTTATCAAAGGTCATACTTTCGGTAATCTCCAGCTCTAGATAGCGTGCTTCAAGTTCCGTATAGGTCAAAATGCCCCGAATTACATCCACCAGCTTTTTTTGCTGAAATTGGCGCATGGATAAATTGACCGAAATCGGGATTGGTGGGTACCCGAGCTCCTGCCACTGCTTATTTTGCAGACAAGCCTCCCGTAACACCCATTCCCCCAAGGGCACAATTAAACCACTTTCTTCAGCCACCGGAATAAAATCGCCCGGCATCACCATCCCACGATGAGGATGATTCCAGCGCACCAGCGCCTCCAAACTCGTGAGCTCGCCACTTTGCAGGTGGACACGTGGTTGATACACCAATGAAAATTCCTCATTTTCAAGTGCTCGCCGCAGATCATTTTCCAGCTGGAGTCTTTCATGCGCTCGCATCTGCATCGCGCTGGCATACCGCTGAAAATTCACTCCCTGCTCTTTGGCACTATGGACAGCCGTATCCGCCTGCTGAATAAGCTGTTCACTCTGATTCGCATCCAACGGGTATAAAGCTATACCAACGCTCACCGTCACATGATAAGACTCTCCATCAATATCGAAAGGCTGATCGAACAGCTTCACCATATCATCAATACGATTTCTCATAGCATCTGTATCTTCGTATCCCGTTAGAAGAAAGGCAAATTCATCTCCGCCCATGCTAAAGACAGCTTCCCCTTCATGGCTAAAATGCCCCAAGCGTTCGCCTACTGCATACAGCAAATAATTCCCTGCCATATGTCCAAGCGAATCATTAATCGCCTTGAAACGATCAATATTTAGCACTAAAAGCGCTATTGTCTCATCCGATTTTAATGATTTGCGCAATATTTTATCTAAGCGTTGGGAAAGGCGACGACGATTGGGGAGTCCTGTTATATCATCATTATAAGCAATGTGATTAAACTCAGATTCTGCTGCCTGCTTTTCACGATAAGGAACCAGAACCATCAACCGAACCAGCCCGCTCAACATATTATAAAATGCTATCGCGTTGGTCAAAAGTCCCAGAAGGTGATTAATATCGCTCATTTGCTCAGCAAATAAATAGAACAACTGACTCACAACACACAGCCCAATCCCACGAATAATAAGCAACATGCCCAACTCTGCCGGGCGGGCTTTCCGATATTTTCTCACCCCGAAAATAAAAGTGAGCACAAGCAGTAACATCACAGCCAGATTTAACGTCCAGCCCAGGTTGCCTATTTCGTATCGTATACGTAGATCTGGTAAGCCTGCACCAAATGTCTTAATAACTCCTAGAATCAGCAAAGTGCAGCCTATCCCCGCCCACAAAGCCACTGTTTTGTATTCAGACTTCGTCTTGCTAAACGGGAGGAAACAAACACATAAGAGCAAGACAGCGGTAAAGGCACGATTTACAAACAGCAGCCATAACGAAATGCCCGGAGACAAAGCAAAGTCCGTCAGGCTTACGAAACTAAACGAAACAATATGAACAAGGTAAAGCAGACCAGCCACCAAAAACGTCGGGGCAATAAGAAGCCTCTGCAAAGATAACTGTTCCAGTAAAACGGACCAGGATTGATAAAAAATACAAAAACAAATCGCAGCACAGGCAAATCCTACAATCGGATATAACAAGAAAAAAACATTATGGGAGTATATCTTATTCAAAGTTACGTGAAATAACTGAACCAAGACAAACAAAACTATCGAAGCAATGCCGATACCTATCGTTTTTTTTACTTCCAGCCGTATACTCATTCAGCCTCTTCAGCCCCCTGCATATCGGAGATTCCGATCATCTAAGACGTTTGACAGCTTTGGAAGCCGTTGTTTAAGTCTATAGTATCAAAAATAATGTTGTATTCTGGTATATAATAGCATTTAATCTGTGAAAGGTGAATCATTTTTTTGTCTTAAATTCGTGAATTCATTTTCGCATTTACGCAAATAACCGAGCTTACAGCACCAAAAAAGCGCATCATCTTGTCAGATTATGCGCTTCAGACAACCTTTTCCAAAAAGGTGATACCTATACCCCAACGCTGCACAACATAAAAGAAATAGTATGTACAGGACCCCTCTGCGAAAACCTCCCCATATTAAACTACAGGAAGCGTAATTTTAAATTGTGTGCCACTTCCATGTTTACTGTCTACATGTATGAAGCCTCCGTGATTTTTGATAATTCGATAGCTCACAGCCAGTCCCAATCCGGTTCCACTTTCTTTTGTTGTAAAAAAAGGATCAAATAAACGCGCCAATGTATTGTGATCCATACCTAATCCGTTATCTTCAATACAAATGTGAACATAATTGCCCTCAAGCACTGTATGGATATCAATGCAGCCCTCTCGTTCCCCACCGATGCTTTCAATGGCATCCATCGCATTTTTAATCATATTGAGGATAACCTGCTTAATCTGCTTCACGTCAATGGAAACCTTCATGAGCTCATCATTTTCGTCCAATGCAATCTGGCAACCCTTCATCAATGCTTCGCTTTCTGTCAGCATCACTACCTCTTTCAGCAGCCCCATCACAGATACAGCCGTTTTTTGCGGAGCCGAAGGCTTGGACGAATTTAAGAACTCATAAATAATGTCGTTCGCACGATCAATTTCTGTTAATATAATGCGAGCATACTCATCCCTGCCCAACTCCACCAAATGCGGTCGAAGCAATTGAATAAAGCCCCGGATTGCGGTAAGCGGGTTACGGATTTCATGGGCGATTGAGGCAGAGATGCGTCCCAGCATCGCCAGCTTATCGTTTTGATACGCCGTCTGCTCAATCTGCTTATAATCCGACACATCCTTGACGCTAAACAAAAAATCGCCATCCATCTGATCACCGTAGGTCACTGTTATCAACCAATGCCGACCATACTCATCAATCAACTCATGATAGCGCTTTCTATGAAAGATAGTTTCTTTATAAATCCGCATGATTTTCTTCTTCTTAAACCGACTTAACTCAGGATGATGCAAAATTTGCATCAAATTGCGACCTGCTAGCGAACTCCGTGGTAGCTCCAGCAATTTCGCCATTTGCACGTTAATAAAGGTCAGTACCCCGTCACTGTCAAACAGCATGATACCACTATCCAGGTTCTCCAGCACATTTTCATACTTGTTATTGGCGATCTGTGTGGAAGGACAAGCTCCCACGGTATCAAGCAAGGCTTCTTGGAATTCACTGATCATGCCAGGCTTCCCCCTTGTTTCGGAATGACAAACTGGCCGTATCGGACGCGTAATAATCTTGAAGAAGAGAAAGGCATCTATCGACTACCCTTCAATGGTGTAGAAAACAGTTTCACAGAAATCCGACCATCTCTTTCCAATTCGAGTCTTATTTTATGATAGACAAGATTAAGGATCGCAGTCAATCGGAAAAAGTGTCGAATCCACATTTTTATCCTGTTTTCTTTCGTCATAATATCTGCGCAACATTACCAAAATGAAAGATTACGTTAGGAACAAGCGCCCTACACACCAAAGAAGCTCTCCAGAATTGAGAGCTTCTTTGGTGTGTAGGATGTCAACTGCCGCTCTTATTATGTTGAAGCCGGGATCGTCTTTGGCTCATAACGGCCAGTCTTCTCTTAAGCTCTCCCTGCCATTTTTCATCATTCATCTGTTTGGCTACCATCAATAAATCCAGGGATATGTCAATTTGACGCTTCACAATTTCAAACGCATCTTCACTTTCACGATTCACACAATTTTCAAATATCGTATCATCGTCTTCCATGACATAATCCTGAAAATCAATCTCGGTTGCCCCATCTCCATGTGCATATTCAGCCAGAATTTCATACTCATTTTCGACTTTATAATGAACTTCAATGCGACGACATACCGGGCAAAACAGCAAAGGAACATTATGAACTTGGGTGCGGTAATGCTTCAGCGTTCCCTTGGTTCCTACCATGCTTGCTCCACAGCAATAACTCATCCGGGCTCAGCCTCCTCTGAACAAAACCTGTTCTGCCTTGTTTATCTTCTACACTACCTTATTCGCTTTCATCAGGCAAAATTCCTCCAGAACACAACAACATTTCCATAATTATTTGTTACTTCACTCTGTATTGTCTCATTCAAACAGGCTATCCTCACATCTCCCACTGCACAGAGCAGGCAAGCAAGCCCCCAATAACGGCAGAGTAACCGCTAGTTGGGGGCTTGCTTGTTTAATTTCAACTTGTGAAGCTTATATTATAGATTTTGATCGCCTGGTTTCCAGTTCATTGGGCACAAGCCACCGGATTGCAAAGCTTGCAGTACACGCAAAGTTTCTTCCACACTGCGGCCTACGTCGTTGTGGTTAACCACTTGATATTTCAATTCGCCTTCTGGATCAATGATGAACAAGCCGCGCAATGCAACGCCTTCTTCTTCGATCAGAACGCCATAATCGCTTGCTGTTTTTTTCGTGATGTCAGAAGCCAATGGGAAGTTCAGTTTGCCCAGACCGTTGTTTTCTTTAGCTGTGTTAATCCATGCTTTGTGGCTGTGCACGGAGTCTACACTGATACCCAGAATTTCAGTATCCAGCTCTTTGAATTGGTCAGCAGCATCGCTCAATGCTGTAATTTCCGTAGGGCACACAAAAGTGAAATCCAGTGGATAGAAGAAAAATACGAGCCACTTGCCACGGTAATCGGAAAGCTTCACCGAACCAAATTCTTGACCGTCTCCAGTTACTGTTTCCAATGCAAAATCAGGGGCGGGTCTTCCTACCAATCTTTCTGCCATAATATGAAATCCTCCTTTAAAATATGTAAGAAAAACACCGAATGTGCTTTCCTCAATCATCTGTATTGTAATGAACAACTTACTTGATAAATGTTATCATTCGCTGAAATCAAAGTCAATATTGTAACCATTACTTTTTTGTAATTATTTTAAACTAGCTTAAAAATTCACAACTTATTCACATTTTGAACTTTTTGAATATACAAGTAGCTCCTGATTGCTCAGGAGCTACTGTGCCAAACATCTGCCGAAAAGGCTGTACTGTATAACCTTACTATATAATAGGAAGCTTTTTTTCAGAACGGGTACATTAACAAAGCTTTTAGCGAATAGCTGCTGCGATCAGATCGCCCATTTGAGTTGTCGAGATCGCTTGAGATTTATCCACCGCAATATCTGCCGTACGGTGCCCTGCATCCAGTACCTCAGCTACCGCTTTCTCAATGGCATCAGCTGCCTTCTCGTACCCGAAGGTGAGACGGAACATCAAAGCAACGGACAAAATCGTTGCAATGGGATTCGCCAGTCCTTGACCTGCAATGTCAGGCGCCGAGCCATGTACCGGCTCGTATAGGCCGAAGCTGCCTTGTCCAAGTGATGCGGAGGAGAGCATGCCGATGGATCCGGTCAGCATAGCCGCTTCATCACTGAGAATGTCACCAAACATATTTTCCGTCACGATGACGTCAAAGCTAGATGGACGACGCAGCAATTGCATGGCACAGTTATCGACCAATACATGCTCCAGCTCGACATCCGAGTAGTCTACAGCAACCCGGTTAACTACTTCACGCCATAAACGGGAGGTTTCCAGTACATTAGCCTTATCCACCGATGCAAGTTTTTTGCGACGTTTTTGTGCAATTTCGAAAGATTGGCGCACAATACGCTCTACTTCCGTTACATTATATGCACAAGTATCAACTGCTTCCTCACCTTGAGGACTTTCTCGTCTGAACTTCTCGCCGAAATAAATGCCGCCCGTCAGTTCGCGCACCACGATCAGGTCCGTTCCTTCCAACACTTCCGGTTTCAATGTAGATGCGTCCTTGAGGCAGTCGAAGACGACAGCAGGACGAAGATTCGAAAACAGACCGAGCTCTTTACGAATGCCCAGCAGTCCAGTTTCAGGACGAAGTTCCTTTGGATTGTTGTCCCATTGTGGTCCTCCTACCGCTCCCAGCAGAACAGCATCTGCAGATTGACATACTGCCAGTGTTTCTTCTGGCAATGGTGTGCCCTTCTTATCAATCGCAATCCCGCCGAACAGCGCATGCTCCGTTTA
>NZ_WUDQ01000013.1:0-45236 GCF_009827695.1 Paenibacillus sp. OT2-17
GTGTGAACTTGGTCCACGAGGGACAGGTAAGTCGCATATTTACAAGGAGATTTCGCCTAATTCAATCCTTGTGTCTGGTGGCCAATCGACGGTAGCGAATCTGTTCTATAACATGTCCAGTAAGAAGGTTGGGCTTGTAGGATTATGGGACACGGTGGCGTTTGACGAGGTAGCTGGCATAACGTTTAAGGATAAAGACGGCATTCAGATCATGAAGGATTACATGGCTTCAGGATCCTTTGCACGTGGCAGAGAAGAGAAGGCGGCTTCTGCTTCGATGGTTTTCGTCGGCAATATCAACCAGAGCCTTGATTCGTTGATCAAGACTTCGCACTTGTTCGCACCATTCCCAGAAGCAATGGCAAACGATTCAGCGTTTTTTGATCGGATGCATTACTACTTGCCAGGCTGGGAAGTTCCGAAGATGCGTCCTGACTTCTTTACGGATAAGTACGGTTTCATTGTTGATTACATGGCTGAATACTTCAGGGAAATGCGAAAACGCTCGTTTGCAGATGCCATTGATCGCTACTTTAAGCTGGGTAATAATCTGAATCAACGAGATGTAATAGCGGTTCGTAAAACAGTTTCAGGATTGGTGAAGCTCCTTTATCCAAACGGAGAGTATACAAGAGATGACATCGAGGAAACTTTGAAATATGCCCTTGAAGGAAGAAGACGAGTAAAAGAACAGCTCAAGAAAATCGGAGGCATGGAGTTCTACGATGTTCATTTCTCCTACATTGATAAGGAAACGTTGAGTGAGGAGTATGTTTCCGTTCCAGAACAGGGCGGAGGCAAACTTATACCTGAAGGGCTTGGAAAAGCTGGACATGTTTATACTGTAGGGCATGGCGATTCTGGCATGATTGGGGTATACAAACTTGAGAACCAGGTCGTTTCGGGGTCAGGGAAATTCGAGAAGTCGGGTGTCGGATCTCATCGAGGAGCTAAAGAAAGCCTGGATACTGCCTTTCGTTACTTTACTTCAAACAGTAAAAGTATCAGCGGCTCGATTACCACGAAGACCAAGGATTATTTGATGCATATAAGCGACTTGCAGGGCATCGGATTGACGGATGAATTAGCTATAGCTGAATTGATAGGATTATGCTCAGGTGCATTAGAGCGACCCGTTCAAGAATCCATGGTCGTACTTGGTAACATGACGGTCGGCGGTACTATTGCAAAAGTTGAGGAGTTCGCCAATACGCTTCAGGTTTGTGTAGACGCGGGAGCGAAAAAGGTATTGATACCAGCCTCTTCCGTAGTGGATTTTCAAACGGTTCCTGCTGATCTGCTGATAAAGGTTCAGCCCGTATTTTACTCAGATCCGACCGATGCAGTGTTTAAAGCGTTGGGGGTAGGATAAGGAAATGGATGATAAGATACATAAAATTATTGCCGAGCTTGATTATGGATCTGCCTATACCATTACTTATACCGATTCTGACGGAAAAGAAAAGTGTTATGATCTTTGGTGAGACAAAGAGAACACTATATATCGTTTACAGACCATCTATTTGCTTGATGGAAAACCAGAGGAGATTGGGGAGACTGTTGGGTACAACAAGTCTGAAATAACAAGGATATTGATCGAGCTGTCAGCCTATGATCAGTTCCATGTCCGTGAAATTGACTGAAAATAAGAGTTGTCAGGTCGTCGAAAGGGTGGTTTTCGGACTATTTTTGAGATTTTTGCTTACGAAATTCCCATCAACATTGAAGAGTAAGCTGGAATACATATGGGGAATGGCCGATAGTTGGCTGTTCCCTTTTTTCGTGCTGGTCTAATAGCTACTACTTATAGGGAAAAGAAGGAATTACATTCAAATTTGTTGAATTAACTCTGATAAGACAAATCAACATGTTCAACAGCATGAAAAGGGGAAGCTATATGATCTGGAATATAAGAAATCTTGTCGTATTTGTATTTGTCATTGTCATGTGGATGATTGTGGATCATTTACATATCAATAATGTGTTAGCTTTTATAATCATTTTTATCCTGATGTTTCTCGTACTATATGTTCCTATTCTTTTTACTGTATTATGGGATTCTAATTTGAAGAGAATAGAGAAGTTTTTAATGTCGCGTAAGAATAAACTAGAATACCATCTATTTTATGCTCTAGCCAATGAAATCGATGAAGAAGTAGAAGACTCAACTCGACTATTGCTCCAAAAGTATAAAGGAATTCACAAACAAGCGTTATATAAAACCGTTTTTGCTTTCTATAAAAAAGAAATTTTGACGGTTAAAGAAGAAATCGAATTCATCAAACCACGGGCATATAAAAATTACTATCGAGCTATCGTATGTATGGAAGAAGGAAATAATGCGGAAGCTCACAAAATCATTCACGACATTCCAACGCCTTGGATGAAAAATGCGATTCTTTCCGAATTGGAGTTGAAATCAAATCATTATGCAGCAGCATTAAAACTGGCACAACAAGCCTTGCATCAATCCAAAGGTTTACAAAAGTATGTACTGTTCAAAACGTATCAACGGAAATTCCCTGAGATGCAATCTGTAAATGGAACACAACTTTAAAAATGAAGGTCTATGCACATTCGCATAGGCTTTTTTTCGTGATGGAGGTGAGCAGAATGAGCAAAAACAATAACATTTCCAAAAGAAATAAACCGAAGATACTGACAAAGTATGATCAATTTGTTGTGCCAAGACTGAAGGATATTCCCGTATGGGTACGTGAAGGAGCCACGGATGAGGAGATTGCAAAGCGATTGAACATTCATATTTGGACATTAGGCGATTATCGTAGGAAGCATCCCAAATTTGCGGAAGCATTGGAACGTCCAACCAAGTGGGAAACCCATGTATATCCTAGACTAGCGGAGATTCAGGTATGGTTCGAAGAAGGCATGAACGCAGAGGACATCATCAAGAAACTCGACATAGGTAAAACGACTTGGTACGAGTATATAGATAAACATCCGATGCTCGCTGAACTAGTCAAATGGAGCAGATCTGTCCCTATATCCCACGTAGAAAATTCACTTTTGAGGGCTGCTACAGGGTATGAATATGAAGAAATAAAAACGATTATTGAAGAGGACAAAAATGGAAAAAAGAAGACTCGTATTGAGAAAGTGAAACGGTATCAGCCTCCTAATCCGACAGCGATGATCTTCTACTTAAAGAACCGCGCACCCAACGAGTGGAATGATCGACGTGAATTGCTGGTAAATACGAAAGCACTGGAACAGGAGCGTAAGCAGCTATTTCTGGATATGATTGAAGCCGATGTAGTGGATGCCGACTATGAAGCTATCGAGGAATCGGTCGAGATGGAGGAAGGATACATAGAGCCAGATGATTCGCACTCATAACGTTATGCCGTCAGTATTTGTATAGATAAACGCCAGTTTTAGCCTTGAATTAGCCCCAAATTGCCCAAACTAAGTGCATAAGATAAGTTATGTATGGAGTGGACTTTCCCCCACATCAACGGTATGATGTGACACACAAGCGAAGGGTGGGGCGAATATGGACTATATTCAAGGGTTTGAAGCACATATACGGAGCAAGGATCGGAGCGAGAACACAGTTTCGTGCTACATTAGGGACGTATTGCAGTTCATAGTCTGGTATCAAAGGAAAACGGAATATGGACTGGATCAGTGGATTGAACTGGATGGCGTGGAGTACAAGAAGTATTTGCAAAGCACCAACCAAGCGATACTGACCATCAACCGTAAGATCGCCAGTATCAACGTATTTGCACAGTGGATGCACCAGCAAGGCTATATTAAGGAAGAAATACATATCGAAACAGTCAGGAATAAGGTTGTTCGGCAATAGAAAGGGTTAGCGGAAAAAGATTTGTGGAAGCTGCGGAATGAAATTCACCGTATGGGCAATCGAATGCATATCTGCATGATTGAATTACTGTTTGGAACGGGGATACGGGTAAGCGAACTGGTTGGCATCCAATTGAAGGATATTGAAATAAGTGAACGTAAAGGATTATTAAAGGTACTTGGCAAGGGTAACTCCTTCCGAACCATACCGATCAATAAGGATGTACGAAAAGCCATTACCCGATATCTTGAAGCCAGACCACAAGTTGAATCATAATATCTATTTATTGGGCAGCGTGGGCCATTGGAGCGAAATGCGGTTAACCTAATTCTGAACAAATATGGAGATAGAATCAACGTGAAGGTCACACCACATATGCTCAGACATACGCTTGGCTATAAGTTGGTAAAAACGACTCCACTGACGACTATCCAGCAAATCCTTGGGCATGATCACGTAGCGACCACCAATATCTATACCTTAACAACACAGCAGGATATGACTGAAGCTTTGGCAAATATCGAGTGGTGAGAGCCACTCTTTTTGTCGTGGATGGAGGGGTTCTTCTATGTAGATAAACGGAGTCGCCAGCAAAGGGTGCAGAAATTTTTGTGATGATTTTACGGTATATATGAGAAAGGAGCTATACCCATTGAAACAATAAAGCAAGAAGAACAGCGACAGGCTGAGCTGCTTAAGCAGTATATGGAGAAGCATTTTAAACCATCGAAAATGAAACGACTGATCGGAACGTTCTCTTTCTCTGAACTAAGAAAGCTTATAGGGGAGATGGACATTGAATTTTTTGCTTTGGCCTATTTCCCTAAATATTTTGATCGAGTATTTGGACAGTTTCACAAAGAGCTATTCACGGAATTAAAACATATGCTTGCGGATACAGAACTGATTACGGCTTTCGGTCTCCCAAGGGAGCATGGAAAGTCAACGATTAGTTCTTTTTTATTTCCGCTGTATGCCACACTTTATGATAAATCACAGTTTACATTGATTATATCTGCTACAGAACAAATCGCTCTTCCGTTTCTCGATATGATCAAAGATGAGCTGGAAACCAATCAGATGCTGATTGAGGATTTCGGGATTCGTAAAGGGAGCCGCTGGAACAACAATGAAATATGGCTGAAGAGTAAAGGTGGACTGGACTCCTGCATTATGATTCATGGGATTGACGGTAGTCTGAGAGGTATTCACTATAAGCATCATCGCCCTACGCTGGTATTAATGGATGATTTGCTTAAGGAAGATACCGCACGATCCGAAGCCAAACGAGAACAAATTAAAAATACGTTTACGGATGTCATTCTGCCTATTGGCACAAGGGATACCAATATCCTGATCTGTGGAACCATCTTGAACGAAGAGGACATTATGGCCGATCTACTCAAAGGGAAAATCTCAGGTGTGAGAAGTGTTCGTAAAGCAGCCGTGCTTCAATTTTCAGAACGGGATGATTTATGGTCAGAGTGGGAGCGACAATATAATAACTTGCAGGACGAGGACAGGATCAATACGGCTTTGTTTTTTTTTATGGCTCATGAGGAGGAAATGCTGAAGGGTACGGAAATCCTGTGGAGCGAGTATTTGGACTATTATTATTTGATGTGCAAGAAGCAAGCCATGGGTGAAAAGAGCTTCTATAAAGAATTACAAAACGATCCGCGTTCAACAGACGAATACATATTTCAGAATCTGATGTATTGGGACAGATTGCCTGAGCTTGAGGAAATGGAAATGGCGATGTATATTGATCCAGCCATTAAAGCCGGGAAGAAAAATGACTACTCTGCGGTATCAATTATTGGGCAACACCGAAAAACGAAGCAAATGTATGTGGTCGATGGCAATATCTATAAACTGTTGCCGGACGATTTGTTTCAAGTAGCCATTGAAAAATTGAAGCTTTACCCTGTAGATAAACTGGGTTTTGAAGTGAATCAGGCACAAAGCTATATGAAGCAAAAGTTTGAAGAAGAGTTATGGAAAGCGAAGATACATACGCCCGTAGAAAGTGTGCATTCCAGAGGGCAGAAGCATGAACGTATTATGAGCTTGGAACCGGAAATCAAGAAGGGACATATTCTGTTCAATGCAGATAACCTCAGATACAATCATCAGGTGAAGGACTACAATCGCAATTGTACATATGATGACGCGTCAGACAGTTTATATGGGGCTGTCCAATTGATTCAGTCGGTCAAGAGTCTGAAATTTTATGATCGCAGCTTGTTATTTTGAAGCTTCTGCTAGATATTCATTCATTATTTTGATCCGATCTCGGTAAGCTAACGAGTAGGAAAGCGCAACAAATTTTATCCAGTTGCGTCTTAATATGGAGTGAGTTACTGCGCAACAAATTTAACCAAAAAGGGAGCTATCATTTATGAAAAAAGCATTCTTTGGGGTTTTTCTTGTAATCTTTTTATTTATTTCATCGTCAACTACTTATGCAGCAGAAAATCAAATCAAAGTTGACGGTGTTGCTATTGCATCCGATGTGAAGCCCGAAATTAAGAACAAACGTACAATGGTACCTCTACGTGTTATTAGTGAGAATTTGGGAGCTAGCGTCGAATGGTCCAATTCCGAGGTTATTCTCGCTAAAAGCGATATGAAAGTCATATTAACACTGAACAGTAGTACAGCGGAGAAGAACGGTAAAAAGAGGCTGCTTGATGTAAAACCATACATGAAAAATAAGCGCATGTTTGTTCCACTTCGTTTTATTGCAGAGACGTTTGGATGCAATGTCAATTACAGCAACTTTGCAGTGGCTGTTAATACTGAACCATTGTTCATAGACGGTGTACAAGTAAAAGCATTGCAACATGAATACCATATGACTATGGGCGGCGTAGTTCGGAAAATTAATGGAAATACATATAACAAAACGATCTATAATATTTTTGTAAAAAACAAAGGTAAAAAGGTCGAAGCACCTGCAGACTACTCTTGGAGAGGTACTAGTGACACACTTGGGTCCTATTATAAAAATGCACAATATGATTTTCTAGACCCAAAAGGGAACAGCTTAGTTCGTTTTGATGTTTATTCTTTATTTCGTTCTTTTCCATCTGAACCTTTAACAGGATACCCAGAGATTTTGATTCATGACGTATCTAAAGATGAGTGGTACTTATTTAGCGATACCGCAAATCGATCCATTGAAGAGTTAATTTATACCGCTGAAAAGAACGGTTTTCTGAAGGTTATAAGTAATACAGTTGTATAAAGTGATTTTTTCTTATTACACTAATTGGAAACGATAGTTGACGAGCTTGTAATAGTATATCGATGCCAATAGATGCTTGTTATAATCCCGGTTTGGCTTAATCACGGGTATGTAAGGAGGTTAATATTCTATGGACGGCTGGAATGAGGAGAAGGCTCTGGAACAGAGTGATATTCATCAATTGAGTGGTGAGATCTATCAGATCTTACACGAGAGGATTGACGAGCTAGGTGTAGCCTATGGCATTGTTACTGAATTTAGTTATAACCCTGAGGAACCACCATCCTGGACTATTAGTATTGAGGACTCTAAAACCGCGCTTACCCCGGCCATCTTGTTCCAATATATGAAACAGCATAGAAATTTGAAGGATGCGTTAACTCATTTTATGCGCGATCACTTCCCATACTTCACTTAAGCAGAGTATCAACGGTGAAAGGAGATTCAACTAACGGGGACACGTTAATTCAACAAGGAACTACCTTAGTAAAGGTGGTTCTTTTCTTTATTCAAGCAACAGTTACATTGCCCATTTTGAAAGGAAGAATCTATTTGCAAATAACTGAGTCCATCATATTAGAATGTCTAAATGAACTCCAATCGGCTACATTAGCCAAACAGAAATATGCGGATTACTACAATGGTCAGCATGCCATTCTCAAGAGCTATGCGATGCAAGAAAGCCGCAGCAATCAAAAGCTTATCTTCAATTTCCCACGTAAGTTTGTAGATAATGAAGTGGGCTATCTGCTTGGTAAACCAGTAAATTATGTGTCCAAGTCGGATCAGGACACAGCTATACATAATATAGATATACATATGAGTCATTGGGACAAAGAGCATAATCTACAGCTTCGGAAACAATCCGAAATCTTTGGCGAGAGCTATGAATTGAACTATCTTGATTCGGATGGCCAGTTTTCAGCTACGGTATTATCTCCTATGAATGCCTATGTACTGGAAGATGGAACAGCAGAACGAAATGTATTGCTTGGTCTACATAAATTTACGAGAAGGTTTGATAAGCAAGTGTACCTTGACGTGTATACCGACCATGAAATTCTGCACTATACAATCGGCAACGATGACAAACACAATCGGAGTAGGACAAACCAAGCACCTGAATTAAAATATATCGGCAAACACAATCACATCTTTGGAAGAGTCCCGCTTATCTCCTGTCCAGCTAATACAGAGAGAAAAAGTGGCTTTCATGATGTGATTTCTTTATTTGATGCTTATAATGCGTTGAATTCAGATTTGGTCAATGAAATTGCAGATCATCGCAACGCCTATCTGGTGATTGAGAATGCCAAGCTTGAAGCTGAGGACTTATTGAATATGAAAAAGATGGGCATTATTCAGGTTCCGGCTGGTGGGAAAGTAAGCTGGCTTACGAAAGAGATTAATGATTCTTTTGTGAAGAACGAGTTGGATAATATTGAACGCAAAATCTTCGACATGATGGATCAGGTCAACTTCAATGAAAAACTGGGCCAGCAATACATCTTCCTTAGCGCTGAGAAATAAACTTTTGAATTTGGAGAATCGAGTGGCAATGCGTGAAGCGTTAATGGAAAAAGCGATCAAGCAGCGTTTACGGAATTTCTTTACCTTCCTGCACATTAAAGAAGGCGTGCAATATGATTACCGGGATATCGCGGTGAAGTTTACTCGTAATTTGCCGACAGACTTGGTCGGGATGGCTGATGTGATCGTTAAACTGAAAGAAGTGGTTTCACAGGAAACGCTGCTCACATTGCTTCCGTTTGTCGAGAATCCAAAGTTGGAATTCAATAAATTTCATGCGGAGCAGCAACGATTAGTTGGTGCGGGTAAGGAGATGTCCAATGCAAAATAAAAATACAATTAAACGGTTAGTGAAGAATAATTGTGCATGCTATCTCGGAGCGAAGCACAGTATCCCAAACTATTGCTGTTTACAGTATAGTCCATGTGTATTTTTCGCTCAATATGATTCTCTTCCCCGTTGTACCTATTTTGAAAATGGAGTTTTGCCAATGGACGAGAAGCTGGTTCAAGAATATAAGTCTGATCGGAATGTAGAGAATGAGCCTAAGACAGCGAAGCCGAGGGTGAACTGTACACGTTGTGGAGGAACATTTTCGGCAAATTCGAATCGGCAGAAATATTGTAACAAATGCAGAGGTAAGAATGTGAATGAAAAGACAAAATTGCGAATGCGTCAGATGAGAAAATAACAGGCTTGATGTTACGCTTTAGAGGTTTAAAAAGTCCAATAAACTAAGGGTTAAAAATAGGCAAAAGTGGGGAGTTGGTATGTTTGTACCTTTTCCTCGTTTTTGTGATTTCTAAAGCGTTACATTGCTGTCCTGAGCATGACATTAAACGGCTCAATTAATACATACATATGTGTGTTTGGTTCTGTGGAGTCGAATGGACAATAAAGGAGATTAACGAAAATGAATTTAGAACAAGTAAAGCAGTTGATTGAGGAAAACCAAACAAACGAGGAATGGCAATCGTATCTTCGGGGATTGAATCCGTATAGCGTAGAAGGGATAGAGCAATACATTCAATCTAATCATGATGCAAGAAGTTGGTTCGATAGCACGGTGGACAAACGATCCGCTAAATCGCTGGAAACGTGGAAATCCAATCATTTGGAAAGTGCAGTGGATGCTGAGATCAAGAAGCGATTCCCGGCTAAGGATGAGAAAGAAATCGAAGTCTAGAAGTTACGAGCCGAAGTGGAGCATATGAAGCTAGAGAAGCAGCGTGAACGGTTAACTAGCCAAGCGGTAAAAATTGCATCCGAAAAGAAACTTCCACTTCCGTTAGTGGATTTTTTTGTTGGTGCAGATGAAGACACAACGACAGCGAATTTAGCTATGTTGGAACAATCGCTGCAACAGGCTATACAACAGCAAGTCGAGCAACGGCTTAAAGGGGATGGATATACGCCTCCGGCTAGTTCAACAGGTAGCGCATTTACATTGGATTCGATTAAAGGAATGTCGCCAAACGAGATTAATCAGCATTGGGATCAAGTCAAACAAGCATTACAAAACAAACAATAATCAATAGAAGAGGACAGGGTGATTAGAATATGACAGTACAACATTTTATTCCTACAATTTGGAGCGCACGTTTAAATGAAAGCCTGAAGAAGAATTTGGTGTATGGCAATGTAGTCAACACTGATTATGAAGGTGAGATTCAAGGCCAAGGCTCCACCGTAAAAATTAATTCCATTGGGGCAGTAACGATTGGCAATTATGATAAGGTGGCAGGAATCGGGAATCCACAGGAACTGGATGCCACGCAAAAAACATTGGTGATTGATCAGGCGAAGTATTTCAATTTTCAAGTGGATGATGTAGATGCTGCTCAAGCGAATGTGAATCTACTGGATGGTGGAATCGTGGAAGCTTCGTATGGACTCGCCAATGTGGTGGATCAGTATCTTGCTGGGTTTTATACGGAGGTTAAAGCTGAGAATACAATCGGCAATGATACAACGCCTGTTATTCCAACAAAAGATACAGCCTATGATTTACTTATTGATTTAGGCGTGCTGCTGGATGAGAACAATGTGCCTGAAAGCGAGCGTTTTGTAGTGGTTCCTGCATGGTACTATGGCTTGCTCTTGAAAGATGCTCGTTTCACCAAAGACCCGAATATTATCCGCACAGGTTATGTAGGGGATATTGATGGCATGACCATTTACAAATCCAACAATGTGCCGAATACCACAGGAGCCAAGTATAAAATCATCGCAGGTCATAAGAGTGCGATTTCGTTTGCGGGGCAAGTGGATTCAGTGGAAGCCTTCAGACCAGAGAAACAATTTTCGGATGCAGTGAAAGGATTGCAGGTATTCGGTGCTAAATGTATCAAGCCGGAAGCCCTCGCTATACTCACAGCCAATTAGTCTTAATTAAAAATAGGATGATATGAGAACACATTATAATAGAAGAAACACGTTTAGGGTGTCTGCTTTGGATGCCCTTATTTTCATTTTTGGAGGGTGATAAGATGTGGTTTTTGAATCAGGAAACAGACTGCACATGGGAAGTAACAGATCAGGAGCTGATACTGCGGTTACAGGCCAGTGGACATTATGAGCAAGTAGAGGAACCTAAACAGGATAAGACGGAGCAAGATGTACCCCAAACGAAAGCTCAAGCTACCAAGAGCATGAAGCGTACCGAGAAGGAACAGGTAAAGGAGGTACAGGAGACAGCACATGAGTGAGCTAATGGATTTGATGAAACGATTATTAGGCATGGAACCAACAGACATATCCAAGGATGATATCCTGATCCATTATTTGAATAAAGCGAGGAGTAACATTTATGGCTATTGTAATGTGGCGACACTGCCTGTGGAATATGATCATGTCATGGTCGATTATGCGGTGTTTCTTTATAAGAATAGGGATTCGGTTGGACTTATAAATAAACAGGAGGGAGAGCGATCAGCTAACTATGAAACAGGCATTCCGACAAGTATTCGATTGGCTCTTCCTCTACCTAAAATCAAGGTCGGAACAGATTAATGTTCTATGATACGAAGCTGGAAATTTTAGATGTTACTCATTTCAACTCTGTTCTGTCAGTAATGGCAGATGTACAACCTTATCGCAAAAGTTTTTCATTTGAAGATGGTTACATACTAGAGACGACATATCGAGCTTTCTGTCCATTGGAATCTTTATTGCTGTCGAACTGCTATATTCGTATTGGCAAGGATGTTTTTATTATTTTGGACATGAAGAAATGGAGCGATTATATGGAGTTGTACCTGTATCGCTGTAAGGCAGATTTTGCATTGGAGGTAGAGAAATGACACGGAGCTTAGAGCCGATGCTTGATTTCTTCCTACGAGAGAAAGGCGAACTTGTGCATATTAACAGTGTAAAGCAGCTTGCTCTGATCCGGGATGCGACAGATACCATTCAAATGACTGATGAAAAAATTATTCGTGCAGCAACACCATTACATACAGGTGATATCGTGGATTATCGTTATGAACGTTATTTAATTACTAGTCAGGTGGATCGAAATGAACAGTCTTGTCGAGGCAGAATGAAAAAGTGTAATCAACGGCTAGCTTTAAACTGGGATGGACAAGTGAAATGGTTTGATGCTGTGGTAGAAGCCAGAACGTTTTCAACGGAAACAGGTAAAGTTATCTCCATGCCAGATGGAAACATTATGGTTACTGTACAGGACAACGCAGATACGAGGGGTATTAGATTAAGTCAACGATTTTATATGACTCATCAGCCGTTTAAAATAGTTGGAATGGATCGTATCCTAAATGGCATCATCCAGTTAAGCTGCACATTAGATAGCATAAATACAGCTTATGATGACGTGGAAAATAACATTGCAGACAGATGGAAGTACGAGATTGCTCATACATACGCATTACAAATCAATCAGGGGACGATAGCTCATGTGCTGCTCAACAAAACAATACAGTTGAATGTGACTACTACGGATAATGAAAATGAGATAGCGAACCCGGCGATTACCTATATATCCAGTGATCCAAGTGTAATTAGTGTAGACCAGCAAGGTCAGGTTATGGGTATCGCTTTGGGACAAGCAAGCATCACCGTAAAATTAACGTATCACCCGACGGTACAAAGCACCATTGAATTGAGAGTCGTCGAAACAGGAACGCATATCTATTCGATAGCCATTACCGGTAATCCTATGCTCAAAACAGGTCAGAGTGTCTCATACGTCAGTCATATCTATGATCATGGAACAGAAGTGTTTGACCAGTCGGTGGAGTGGAGCCTACGAAATCAAGATGATTCAACTCCGATCATGGGGGGCGTGACAGCCAGCACAGGAAATAGTGTAACCATAAAAGCCGGAAGAAGTAGTGGATCTAGCAACAAAGCTCTTGTACTGACTGCTACCTTAGTAAGCGATCCTAGTATTACCATAGAAAAGACCATTAGCCTTAAGAATTTATTCTAAGTTTTATATCTATTGGCTTGCCTTCGTGGTGAGCCATTTTTATTTCAAAGGAGCACATACATATGCAACGAAAATCTATTGATTATCTACTGAGTCTAAGCCTATTGAAGCAATTGAGATTACAAAATGTCATTACAGAAGAAGAGTTCATAGCGATTGATGAGCTTAATAAAAAGTCTTTCAAGTAGCTATCACATGGGCAGAAATGGACTTGATGATGTACCGCACGCATTATAATATGTGACCGTATAAAGAAGATATCGAAGGGAGAAACACCTATGGCCCAAGCCGCAACCGCAAAAAAAGTCGTCGTTGTTCCCATTAAAACGATGGACATCGTAGAGGGAATCCAATCTATTCAAAAGAAGAAAGTCGCTGCCTATTGCCGGGTCAGTACAGATTCCGAGGAGCAAAAGGAGAGCTATACCAATCAGGTCAATCATTATACAAAGTACATTCAAAACAACTTGGAATGGGAAATGGCTGATATTTACGCAGATGAAGGCATCACCGGAACCAGCACTAAAAATAGAACGCACTTTAATCGCATGATACAGGATGCCCGAAACGGTAAACTGGATCTTATACTGGTCAAGTCGATTTCGAGGTTTGCTAGGAATACACTGGATTTATTGAAATATGTACGGGAACTTAAAAGTCTCGGAGTGGCTGTATTCTTTGAACGAGAGAACATTAATACACTGGATACAACAGGTGAAGTATTACTGACCATCCTGAGTTCTCTTGCCCAAGACGAGAGTCGAAACATTTCTGAAAATAGTCGATGGGGCATATTACGAGGCTTCCAAAACGGTAAAGTCTTCTGCAACACCACTCGCTTCCTCGGCTATGATAAGGATGAACATGGTGAATTGGTGATTAACGAGCCAGAAGCAGAGATTGTGCGGCGCATATATGAGGAGTATCTAGACGGAAAAAGCTATCAGGCGATAGCCAGAGGCTTGATGCGAGATCACATTAAAACAGTCACGGGTGGCGATACGTGGTGGGATTCCTCCATTACCTTAATTCTGACCAATGAGAAATATTATGGAGCCTTGCTTCAGCAAAAGACGGTAACCGTTGATTTTCTAACCCATAAACGGATCAAGAATAAGGGACAAGAGCAGCAATATTTTATAGAGGATAACCACGAACCGATTGTATCCAAAGAAATATTTGAAGCGGTGCAAAAAGAGAAGAAACGGAGAGCCAAGCTGAAAGGGAGTGTGATGGGGGAGAGTAAAAGATACTCCAGCAAATATGCACTGAGCAGTAAAGTATATTGTGGATGCTGTGGAGCCATTTTTAAACGCCGAACCTGGAACAGCAATAACCCATCCAAAAAAGTAGTATGGCAATGCAAAACGTATGTTAATGAAGGTAAAGTAGCCTGTGATGCCAAATCGGTTGATGAACAAGTTTTACATTCCGCGTTTGTACGATTGTTCAACCGGATGTATGAGAACAAGGAAAGATTCATGAAGACGTTGAAAGCCAATATTGAATCGGTACTTTCCAGCAGAGTAGAGCAAAAATCGTTATTAGACATCGAAGGACAGATGCAACAATTGAAATCCGACTTGAAGGAATTAGTGAATCTCAAGCTACGGAATCAAATTGATGAAACGGTATATGATGAAGAAACGAACAGACTTTCCAATGAACTCAACGAGCTACGACAACAGAAACTGACACTGGATAAGGAAGAGGAGCAGAAAGCGAATATTAAGGAACGTGTCGATGAAATTATCCAAGTACTAAGCTTACGGGAAGATATACTGGAACAATTTGATGATAACCTATTTAATGCGTTGGTGGAGAAGATAACCATTCTCTCACCAGCGCATTTTGTTTTTACCTTGAAAAGTGGAATGAGCATAGACGAAATACTGGACTAAAAAAATCATAGACTAAAGTGATCAAAAGCTAACGAATAGCTGTGGGTTGTATGACGGGAAGAATCAATCGAATCCCGTCTTTTACTCCTTCCATATAGATGGATTGTTTGTCCTGACTTAATTGATAGCCTATTGCTTCTTCCCATTCAGATAGCAGATGTTGAATATCTTCGTTTTGGTTGGTTTTGAATTGATCCATTTGCGTAAATAGATTTTTACCCTCTGATGAATATGAAGCCTGTTGTTCACTGGCTAGTTCTAATTGATCTTGAAACCAATCTGGCCAATTTGACATTGTGTGCTTCCCCTCCCGTGGTTTGAGTGTGTGTATGTTAACTCTGATCGGGAGGGATGGCAAGTCATTGTTTTGTGTAAAGGATGTCTGCTATAGGGGCCTCTCTCTAGTACTAAGTAGCTTTGAATAGAATGACAGAAACTGGTTTCCTTTATATTACAAATAAAAGAAAAAAATAAAAATATTGATTCTGTAAATCTTATCCACTATAATGCACATAGAGTTATTTTTATGAATAAATTTCCATAAATGAAGAAACGCTGGCCAGCTTTCGATTATAGTATTACATTAAAATGTGGAGTGTGAATTTATTATTATGTTGAAGAAAACGAAGATTACTCTTTCTATTCTACTTATGGCTGTTTCCATTCCAAGCTTGGCTGCAAATGCTCAAGGCCAAGAACCTTCGTCGAATGAATTTAGCCAGTACATTAAAGACGCTATTGAGCAAGAAATCCAATTGTCGGCTCCTGCGGCTGCAAAAGGAATATCAACATTAAGCAACAAAGATTTTGATCATTCTGTTGATAGCCTTATGGAAAAAGGAGTACTTAAACAGGATACAATTCAAAAAATCGAAAAGTTGCAGGATGCCGAAGTGGTTATATTGAATATTGACGAAACTGGCGATCTGGTTGATGCTACTTCTTCCAAACAAGGAGATATTAAAGACCAATTTGAAAAGAAAGTTACCGATGCAACTTATAAAAGCGATGAGCTGGGCGAGAGTAAAGTGAGCGACCATAAAATTACCCTTCAATCTACTTTATCGAATAGAGGCAATACTGCTGGAAAGGAGACGGGAGCATTTCATCGACTTCAAACGCCAGCAAGCAATTCGTCCATCGTATATAATGGTGTAATGGCAGATTCTATCACCCTACCAACTTACGATATTGCAAATGCCGATGATGATAATGAAGCTGCTTATATGTATACAGGAATAGATGGAGTCGCGGAAGTTGGGTTTGAGGGTTTGAGATCTAAGACTACTCCAGCCGGGTGGTATCCTGTTTTCCATGCAAAGGTACTCCATACTGTCAACGAAGGAGATGACAACGGCTATAGCCAGCCGAATTCTAGAGATACAACCTATGTTTATAGATCTAAAAGATTTGATAATGGCGCTACTATAAATGGATACAAAGTATTTTACTATGCTGGAAAATCTGATGAGCCTACTTTAACCATTAGAGAGCAAATTAATTATTCCAATATTTATGTGGTTAAATTTAATGGACTGGGGACGACTGGACGGTCTGTTAAGAGAGTGACTGCCATAGCTATGAATGGAGTATCAAATAGTGGTATTCCTTTTAAGCACGGCTTCACATCTGCCGTTTGGAATAATATGCGCTTTCTAGTTAACAACAGCGCCAGTGCGAAATATCCTCAAAATGTTACCAATTTAAGTGATGACGTATGGAATCATGGCGGAAGAATTGATTATACGAACAGTAATAATGTCGAGAAATACTCATTCAATGTCCGATAAAAATATAATATTTTAATATTCCTAGTGTAATAATTAGAAATTCAGTTCATTGGGCAGTTGATCTAAAAAATAGCGAAGAGGTTCTGGTTGATGAATGGAGAGAGGTGATACACTATGTTAAAACGTATAATTTTGCCCTTAGCTTTTATCTTTGTGTTCCTTTCTTCTGTCTCAGTTGAGAGCGCACATGCGGGATCTAAATTTAGTTATAATGTTGAAGTTTCTGTAAATAACAGCACTTTGACATTAGATCCATTTAGAGAGAAATCCACAAACGAAAATAATAGCATTTTGACAACAGACGTCAGTCCGTATATAGAGAGAGCCACCAACACAGTATATGTCCCTATTAAATTCATATCTGAGGGCTTGGGAGAGTCTGTCTCGTGGAACAGACTTAAACAAGAAGTTACAATTAAATCGAAGAATGGTACAATTATACGATTAACCGTGGGTAGCAAAATTGCATACGTGAACGATGAAGAAAAGATGATGCCAAGTGCTCCCGATATGCCGGAATATCCAAATCGGGTTATGGTTCCTCTTAGATTTGTTTCGGAAGTTCTGGGAGCTACAGTAAATTCAACTACGATCAATGGAACATTACATGTTGACATTAAGAAATAATGCTTGAATGTTTGGGAATGAGTAACAAACCAATTGCTCTTCAAGTCTGATACATAAGGCTTGAGGAGCAATAATAACAATTAATGCATAGCAGAAAAAGTTTGGAATAGGGGTTCGACTCCCCACGTCTCCCCACTGAAAATCCGCTCATTGAGTGGGTTTTTGCTTTTAATCATTCGAAATTGTATAGCAAATGTAGACATGGGATATTTAAGGTACAGAGTTTGGTGAAGCTTGTAGGCATTCTGCTACGTTTAAATCATGTTGTTGATAAAACTGCTGGCGTAATGCTTGAGAAACCAATCCGGCCAATTTGACATGTTATGCTTCCCCTCCCGTGGTTTTTGAGTGTGTGTATGTTAACGCTGATCGGGAGGGATAGCAAGTCATTGTTTATTTATGGGGGATTGGCTGGCTATATTATTTTGTTACTGATCTTGAACAGGTAAAAGACTTATCCACCTTATAAATCAAGTTGGAATGAGCCTTTAGGAGTATAATAATTTTGAAAGCAATTTTCTTACTCAACAAGACCCGTGAATTGGGTAATCAAATATATGTGCTCAATTAGTTTGACCTTTTCTAGATTTTCTATCTTTTCGGAACCGCCTAATCCTAGAAGTGGAACATAACCAAAGCATTCATCAAATGCTGGTTTTCCGTATTTTTCAATGGCATCAGGATATGGTAGCCAATCTAGATCGTTTTGTAGGGATGAATCATCCTCTAGGTCAGAGAAAAAAATTCAAACCCAGATGATATGCCTTGCATCTTTCCTCTTCTAAAATTAAGTAAAAGTAAATATTTATTATCTTCCCAAATAAGTAGATCTCCCATGGAAGTAGTAAATAAAACCAGAGCCTCTTTGCTTCTTACATACACCTCTTCTAGCAAAGAATGAAATTCATCTGGGTTTACTATTTTTAAATATCCATTTAGGATACTACCAAAGCCATACTGCTTCCAAACTTCTATTAATTGCTCAGGTACTTTACCTTCAAATTTATTAATCAGTTTTTCAGAAGCCTTTTCATGTAGCTCAAAATCATTAAAAATTCTACTATCCATGGTGATCCCCTTAGAGACTTTTAAATATACCTTAACTAAGACGTTTAAAATATTATCTTGCTAGATTAGCCCTGTTAACACTGTATATGCTATAGTCCTTTTTATGCCAAAATTCTTTGATCCCTATTCTTTTCATTAGATCAAATTCCTCTTTGTACAAAGGATACATCCCAACTAACTGTATTGTCTTATCGGGCAGTTCAATCACCGATTCTTCTTTTTCTAATATTGCAGAGGCAAAAACAAAATAACCTGTCATATCAGACTCTTGTGATATAGGTTCATCTAAAGTAAACAAATCTGCATAAGAGAATCCTTTTACCCCCCTATATTCAGCAGCAAAATAAGCAGCAGCCAGCCCCCAACTTTCATCTTGCGTTTCTAGACTTATGATTAGTTCTGGTTTCGCGTTCTTCCAGCCTGTAAATTCACCATCAGATAAACCATACGTCACCGCTGTTAGCATACCTTCTTCAGGTAAATCATAGTAAAAAAACACATGTATTGGCGTACTCCCATCTGAAGGATCTACTTTTCTTATAACGTCTTCCTGACCAAATATTCCCTCAAGCTTATTTATATAAAGTTCCGCATTCGTTTTCAATTAGTTCCGTCCCCCTAGTATCTTAAGGTCCTTTATACTCATCCGAATGATCTTCGTCCTTATGACTCCTATTAGAACTTGGATTTTCTGGACGATAATGATCTGGATTATTATGCTCGTCTAAAAACTGTTTTCTTGATATACCACGTTCTTTCGCACTTTCTTTGTGCTTTCTAAACTCGTAGCCAGGTTTGTGCCCCATATCCCATGGCTCTTTAGGATCAAGTGTATCACCTGTGAGTGGATCCTTTACTTTGCCATCAACATCTTTTGCATTTTCCCAGGTTTCTTCCTTAACTCCTTTTCGGAACTTAGAAGGACGACTATAAGTATCTTTGGGTTCACGTGGACGTTTAGGTTTCGTAGCAGGAGGAGAAGCATTGCCCACTTCATTACTAGGTTTCTGCAGTGCTGAGTTTCCTTCACCCTTACCAGGCTTTGTACCCGTGGACTTAGGAGGTGTTGAAACTTGTTTATTTTTTTCCTTAATCATTTTCCAAAGCTCAGCAGAATCTTCTCCTGCATTCGACGCCCCGTGGTAGGACATCACACCTCCATGATATATCATACCAGCAGATGCAACGTTCACCAACACACCAGCCGGAGATAATACGACCGATCCATCAAGGAGAAAACCACCAACCTCTCCCCCCGTACCAATCATCATCTCTCCAACTCCAGCTACAGTGCTGAACACATCTCCTATCACTTCGCCTGTTTTACCTGCAATCGGATGTTTTGGGTTGTAGTCAATTTGATGTTTACCATGTGATACACTTCTTAAACCAGCTTGGTATGCTCCTTGTGTAGCATCCCATGCCATTTCACTGCTAATCCGGGCTCCTTCTAACTGTAGTTGTGCGTTCAGTAATTCAGCCTCACCTTGCTTCTCTAATGCTTGTTCCCACCATGACTGAGATTCCTCTTCTTGCTTTGGCTTTGCTTGTTGAGCCATATAGCTGTCATAATTGGCTCTCCAGCGTTGTCTAAGATCTACCGGAACCTGCTGATACGCATGAGCCATGGCATTAGACTCTTTCAGTAAGTTCTGCACCAGTTCCAATGGGCCACCAGAATGTGCTAAATGACGTGCGCTCGTAAACACTTTCCCCAAAATCCACTTGCTATAGTAGGCTTGTCTCGCTTGATCATGCTCGTATTGATTAATCAACCCTTGCAATGCTAGACCAGCCAAGTGTTTTAACGGATGAATACCGTTCCCCTTACCGCCTCCAATCGTAGGAGTTCCTTTGCTCCGAACGGGGATCGCTGCGGTTGCTTTCAGAATGACACCCGCCGCAGGCCCACTTAATGCTCCCGCAACAACACCAGCCACTTTTCCCATCACTGGAATGGAGCCTAATAGCTTGGACACCGTACCCAACAAAGAGTTGGCCTGTTGAAGTGCAGCCGGACTTGTTACTTTGGCGGTAGGAGTGCTGCTTGATGTCTTAGCTGCTGATGGGGCTTGCGCCGCCTCGTATGCTTTGATGCTCATCAATGGTGGCTCAGGCACAGGAGGGAGGTCGGCCACGAAAACAGGAGCCTTCACCGTACCTTTCTGATATATCACCGGAGCTTTGGTATCCGTTTCACCATCCAGTACCATGCTGCTGGCTCCGCCTTTTAGATACAGTGCCGTTCCAGCTTCGAGTGAAAGTTCCTCGCCTGCATCGAGCTTCACATGACCACCCTGAATCTGCACATTCCCTGGACTGTCGATCGTAATGCCGTTACCTTCATGCAGTGTAATGGAAAATTCACCGGAGGTGGATAGAGTTAGTTCATGCTCAGACATTTCGACGCCGCTACCTTGTACATGTTGCCATACCTTCACATTCGGCTGTCCATTGGTGTGGCGTTGTTGTCGCAGTGAATCCGTCACATAGGCATCCTGTTCGCGATTTGTTGGCAGATACAGTTCGATCTGTTCCCCGATTTCAGGCATATTGTACCAGCCACTATGTTCTTCTGCTACATATCGAGTCGCTACAGGAAACCAGCAGGCTTTGGCAGGATCTTGCTTCGGGTCAATCTCTAGTTGAAGCTGTACAAAATCCTGTTGTACCTTCAGCACCGTTCCTGTCAGTGAAATCCCGGTGGCCTGGTCGTTTTCATACCGGGCATACCGGATATCCTGTTCGGCTTGAAGATCATAACGGGTACGCAGCAAGCCATCTGTTAGTGTGGTCACGGCTCGAACCACGACCAGTTCTTTGCCTTGTCCAATGGGTAACGTGATAAGGTCGCCCAGCGCATAGTATTGCAGACTTTCGATCATATAGGTGACATACGAGCCAGCACGTTCGCCTGACTTTTCCGCATCCAGCTCATGAAATGTTTTACGTACTCGATAAAATACATCTCGCTCCACCTTATGCTGCTTGCCTTCAGGCATCCCGAAGAAAACCTTGGGCGAGGCTGCGGTTACCTCTGGCACAAGTACGGAGCCAAAGCGAGAAGCGAGACGTTTTAAAAACGCCCAATCCGTCTCCTCATATTGTAAAACAAATGTCTCCAGTTTGGCATAGTTGCTTACCGTATCAATGGCATCTCCGTATTGATATTTTCGAACCAGCGCAGTGACCAGATCATCATAAGTGCGATGAATATCTTGATAGGAACGCCTTTTACGCTTAATATCCATCTGGTACGAATGGGAAGCGGCCTCCAGTTCAAACGTATACACGCCTCGCACGCAATGTACGGACATGCGCGTAACAATCCCATGGAACAGCCTTCTCAGTGATTGTCCCTGATCATCCAACTGACGAATCACAATGGGCTCTTGCTCCATATCCTGTCCGATGCATGCAGCTCCTTGTTCTTCGGAGAGCAACCCACTGATATGTAAATAGGCATGATCATTAATGGTGCGTGTTATTTGAAGTTGTTCGATGTGTAGTGGCTGAAAGGGACCATAAAAGCGGAGGCTTTCATATCCGATCCCATCTGATAATACGCTCAAGTGAGTTCATAACTCCTTTCTAGATGCGATGGGTATTTCCAAGTAAAGCACGTCATCTTGAATTCGCCTCTGGTTATAGAAGCAGCAGATGAGTATAACAGTGAGTCAATATAAATATGATAACAAGGTTTGTACGCTAAAAAGGGGCGAGAGGTGATATTTAATAAACAACCCAGCATATGTATTTATCGGTTAAAAGAGAGACTTAGTTTACAGAATGATCCATTCGTTATGGTTTTTACAATGTGTTGGAAGTAGAAGATTTGGGGGAAACGTAGAGCAGAGGGCATATGTCCCTTCCGTCATCTCAATATACGAAATATATTGAGATGTAAACGTTAAGTTAGATAGTTTGGAAAAAAGTTTCATAGCAAACAAGTACAGTTGTATTATTTAATGTAGATCATATTATTATGGAAATTTTCGGTGTTACATTTTTATTACTTCTTTTTCATATTTCTTCATTGATCGTATTTTGTGAACGTATGAAACTATCGCATGAATATAAAAAAAATCAATTCGTTCGGTCTATTCGTCTGGGTAATTAGTCTCAAATTTTATCAAGGAAGTTATACTCTATCTAGGTTGAATATGGTAAAGTAAGTGTATTCGTATTTACCTAAAGTCTTGTGGTATGAGAAAATTTTCTATGAATTTAGCAAACTGGAGGGTTCGGTGATATCCATGGATGAGTTTGGTAATAATAATGATCTTGTACAATTAGTGGAGACTGATCCTATTGAAGAGGAACATGGTGTTAGTGTCGCTGCTAGAATTATTTATCAATTGGGAGAACAACTAATTTCAGATGAGTTTGTGGCACTAGCTGAATTAATTAAGAATTCGTATGATGCTGATTGTACATCAGTAAAAATTAATATAAATACCACTGTACAAACTCCGCATGGTCAAGGTCGTATAGTGATTGAAGATAACGGAAATGGGATGACGAAGAGTCTAATGACTCAAAACTTTCTGAGAATCTCTACTTCTTTTAAAAAAGTTTTTAAATATTCGCCACATTTTAATAGACGCACACTTGGTGAAAAAGGATTAGGAAGGCTGTCAATTCAAAGACTAGGAAATTATCTTAGCTTGGTGACAACGCCACGTATTGAGAGAATAAAAGGCATTGTATCAGAAGAGGATGTTGAGTTTTCAAAAAAATATAACCAATATAAACTAGAAATAAACTGGAATGAATTTAAAGAGTCTGAAGGAGATTTATCCAGCATTAAAGCTAAATGTTCATACTTATTTAATGATAGTCCTCGTTATGGGACAAAAATCATTATAGAGGGCATAAGAAATCTTGATTTTTGGTATATCAACAGAAAATTACAAACAAGAATAAATACTGAAATATTTGGAATGGTGAATCCTTTTGTTCAAAATAACAAACAAAGGTTCCAAATAAATATTGAGATTGACGGTATTCCATTTTCTAATAGTAAAATTGATGAAAATGTATTGGATAAAATGAGCGACATTATGGTTGAATTCTTTTTAGAAAATAAAATTCTTAAGATAAACTTGCTTTTTAAAAAACGGTATATAGATCGATTATTAAAAGATTTTATTAATAGAATGATAGATCGTGGTTTTACAAAACATAAAATAAAAGAAGAATATTTTGAAAAAAATGAGAAAATCGAAATTAATTTAGAAACTGACGAGTTTGGAATTGAATTCCCGTATTTAAAAGAAATTAAACTCAAAAAACATTATGATATTAAAATAGGAATAGAGGAATTAGCCTACCCTGGCGATTTTAATGGTAAGTTGTTTATTAGTGATCAATCAGGAGAAGCATATAATGAGTCGCTATTATTATTGCAGCAAAATAATATGGCTTTTAAAACAATTAAGGAACTAAAGTCGATTTGGCAAGCTGCAGTAGGAGTGTACTTGTTTAGAAATGATTTCCGAATATTCCCTTATGGTCCAGATTACGACTGGTTAGGCGTAACTACAAGATCACAAAGATTAAAAGCTAATGCATTAAAAGAACATACAATTTCTGGTTATGTTCAACTTGACAGCATTAGTAGTGAAAAATTAACTGAACAGACAAATCGTTTTGGACTTATAGAAGATGAATATGGAAAGAATTTTTTTACATTAGTACGCTCGATTATTGCTGAAATTGTTACAAGACACGATATAAAGTTAAGAGCTAATTTTAATGTTCAAGAGATTAAAGAGAACTCGACGAAGGTTGAATCAATTGATGAAAATATAATTTTTGAAAGATTAACTAATAGGGTTGAACTTAAACAAAATATCATATCACATGTTAAACAAGTTACAACTGACTTGAGTGAAAAGGGTGTATCGAATGATAACTCTTTTCAGATAAAGCTAAAAGAAATTGAAGGTAAAATCAGTCAACTTGAAAAACTAAATGAAGAGGACGAAGAAGAGCGGAAGCAAGAGAATTTCACCATAAATCAGCGGATTATTGATTTACAAGCACTTGTAGGTTTGGCAGGCCAAGGAATGATTGTTGAGTCTTTAACACATGAATTACATCGTATTGAGTCTAATATTCGTTATTATGCTAAAAATTCTAAGGATATCATTATGAAAAATAATGATAATAAAGATGAATTATTAGATTACCAAGATAGTATTATACAAGAAGTTGTTTATTTGCAACAACAATTGGAACATCTTGAACCAACATATAAGAAGAATAGTCTTATATTAGAATCAATTGAGATTACTAAACTTCTGAAGAACTTGTATATTGGAAATAATCCGATGGCGAAAAAGGCATCAATGAATAAGGTGTCGGTAAATGTGGTAGGAAATGATTTTGTTATAGCAGCTAATAAAGGATTATTAATCACTATATTTGATAATTTATTTTTAAATTCATTATACTGGGTTTCAATGGGAGGAGAAGAAAAGAAAATTATTTTTGAAGTAGATGATCCTAATAAAACAGTGGTGGTTTATGACTCAGGCCCAGGCGTTCATAGAGACATAGAAGATATTCTATTCCAACCATATGAAAGTATGAAACAAGATGGAAGAGGATTGGGCTTGTATATAGTTAAGGAACTCATGAGTTCAATTAATGCAAATATATCTTTAGATAAAACTAATAAAAATAAATACGGTAATTACTATAAGTTTATACTAGCTTTTAAATGAAATTAGGAGTGGTTTTTTATATGATGATCCATCGGATGGAAAAAAAAGAAGATGTGGAGAAAGTTCCATATTTGAATGAGCTAGACACATTATTGAAAAATCTAGATATTAAACATATATTTTCGTATGACGATGAGTGGAATAATGAAAGGTTAGAAGAAGAAGTGGAGGAGAAAAAGAAAAAATTAATAACATTAAATTATAATGAATTTTCAACTAAGTTTGCAATAAAAATATTAGATTCAGAGGAAACTTATTTATTGAATGAAGACCTTTCAACTGTGAATGAAATACTAAATTCCACTGGAAAGGAAATAGAGAGACTAAAAAAAATGTTTCTTAAAGTTATTAACAAAGAAAGAGAAAGTAATCCTTTGATCATGTTAAAATCAGTTCTTGATAAGGTAGAGTCAAGCAAACAGGTTTCAGTTAAAACTTTCGCTAATAGATTTGATCTCGCAAACGTTAAAGATGTAGATGGAAGGATTTTGTTCTTATTGGATATGAACATGGGAGAAAGTGATCAAGAAAAAGATGTAGTTATTAAAACGATAATTGATATTAATACATCTCGCCCTAATTGTCATGATATTGCTGTTGTATATTCTCATGAAAAACTTGAAATGTATAAAAAACATGACACAAAAGTAAGTTACGTTGAGTCATATATAGAGCAGAATAATTTAAGTCTTCATCCTGATAATGAAGCAAGTAAATATTTAATACCTTTTCAGTTGTGGGCCATAAGTAAAGGAGAGGCTGATGGTGAATTAATAAAAACTATCACATCTACTCTTGAAAAAGCTGCATTTGGATATTCGCTACATGATTATTTGGAGAAAAAGCATGAGATAACTCAAAAGGCTACTCTAAATTTAATAAAATTGCCTGAGGAAACTTTTGAAGTCCTTTATGGAGATTCGTTTGTTGAAGGTGAAATTTTTCTTGATGTTTTAGAAAGAACCCATCAAAGTGTTTTAAATAAGGTTGAATTTGAGGCTGTTCGCAGTAATCCACAAATATATGAAAATTTACTATCAGTATCAAAAATAAAAAATGAGAAAATATCTACGGAAATAAAAGCTCAAGGTATTAAAAAATACCGCAATAATAATGCCAGAAAGAAAACAGATCCCAGTATTTTTGAGGGGCTGCCTGAGTATGGATTAATAAACTATACTATAAATGCTACTTATACTGATATAATGACTGGTGATGTATTCGTGTTTGACACTTATGAATCTAGTGATAAGAAATATGGGATATTAGTGACTACTGATTGTGATTTACCAATTAGACCAAAGGGCAATGAAATTAAAGAATGTGGTAGAAATGCAAAATTAGTAACGTTACTACTTTGCGATTGTCTAGTATTTTCTAAAACAGACGTAAAAGCTAAAGAGAAAATTGAAGATGGGGAAGGATTATGGCCAGTACTTCTTAATGGAGAACATTGTTTATTAATCCCTGACACAAAAAATACCTTACTAACTATTGATTCTAGGATTTTGGATCTATGTTCATTAAATAGTCAGGGTTGGGCTGTGTTACCAGATGATATTACGGATATCGAATCTTTTAAAACCTACTATTTTAACGAGTACTATAAAAATAATTTATCTAATTGGATTGATAATGTTGACAAATTAACAACTTATATTCCTGATAATATAATGTTACCAGATGTGGCAGCTGCTTTATCTGGTGAAAAATTGGATGATCATACACAACGACTAGTCAATATTATGGCTGGATTAAAATATACAGTGAGACTTAGTCTTGAAAACAGGAAATTTGAAATAAAGAGAGTTGGAAGATTAGAAACTAGAAGGACGTTGCAGCTAATTCAAACAAAAGTTAACCACATGAGTAGAATAGGCTTAACATCTATTCCCGGAGCATAAATAGCTTTTAGAAAGTAATTATCTTTGATAAAATTATTGGTAGAATGGCCGTACATATGGAATAAGTGTACGGCTTAATCCTGGAGTGAACTCCAGGCAAGGAGATGGTTTAATTTGAATCGAGAAAGTTTTGTTGAAAGTAAGAAATCTGATATTTGGAATTTAGATTTAAATTACTCAGGAGAGAATAATTACACGTCATTTTTTTCTTCAACTGGAAACATTCATTCTTATCCAGCTAAGGCTGTTCCAGATATGGTTCATTCTTTACTTTTAAACCTAAAAGAGCATTACAATGTTTCAACTGTACTGGACCCGTTTGTTGGGAGCGGAACTGTTGCTCTAGAATCAAAGGTGTTAGGATTAGATTTTTTTGGTTCCGATCTAAATCCTCTTGCAGTAATGCTATCTAAAGTAAAAGTACTATTAATTGAGAATACTGGGTACATTGAGCAACAAATTAGTATACTCCTTGAGGATTTATCAAGTTTACAATTGAATAAAAACACTCCATTTATAATTGAAAAATTCGAAAATATTGAGTTTTGGTTTAAAGGGGAGAATATAAGGGAACTGTCTTTTATTAAGGATAAGATTAATCAATTTTTGAAAAAAAGAACTAAAAAGCACAAAGGAACATTTGCACTTATCTTATTAATTGCTTTCAGTTCCACTATTAGAACAGTTTCTTTAACGAGAAATGGGGAATTTAAGTTGTACAGAATATCCCCATCTGATTTAGAAAAATTTAAGGTTGATGCAGTTGAAGTCTTTAGAGAAAAGATGAAAAATCTTTTGGAATTGTTAGAAAAAGCAAATAAACAATATAAAGAACAAACTATCTCAGAGATACATCTTGCTAATGCAAAGGATTTATTTTACTTAAAGGATAAGCGAGTTGACTTGGTACTAACATCGCCTCCTTATGGGGATTCTAAAAGCACAGTAGCATATGGTCAATATTCAAAGTTATCACTGCAATGGATGAAAGATTTAATGGAAGTACATTTGGGAATAAAGGTTTATTCTGATAATTGTGACGAACACCTCTTAGGAGGGAAGAAATCTGATTTTACTTTTGATGATGAAAGAATATTAAGCTCACAAACTATGAGGAATCTTATAGAGGAAATGAATAGAATTACAAATGAAAGAAAGAAGAACATAACTGAAACTCTCGATAGCTTAAAACTGATGATCGAGAATAATAATAGATATTCATATATTATTCAAGCACTTAATAACGAAGAATTAAAAATATTGATTACTGAAAGAGTAAGGCTTGATATATATAGAAAAATAAAAAACTCAGCTAAGCACCTTTCAGATAAGAAAATTAAGCAAATTGCTAAATATGAGACTTCTAAATTTATACTGGATTTACTTGATAGTAGGCATAAAGTACGCTATCGGAGGACTCAGCAGCTAAATAATAAGCTTCCTTATGTTAAAGAAACAATAATTAGAAAGATGAAATCTCAACCTAAAAGAATAGTTGAGGTTATAAACTTTTTCAAAGATTTATACAAAGTTGTAATAGAGACAGATAGAATCTTGTTAATCGGTGGACTACAAGCATGGATTGTTGGGCATAGAACAGTATTAGGTGAAATTAATGTCAATATGGCTCAAATCCTAAATGATTGGTTTAAAGATTTGAATTATAAGCAAATTACTTCTTTGCAGAGACAATATTCATTTAAAAGAATGCCACACCATATCAATTCCACAGCTACAAGAAATAGTGAAATAAAGACAATGATGCAGGAACATATTTTGGTAGTTCAAAAACAGTAATATTACAAGTGTTGCCTTGTAGGGGCATACTTTTTTTACTTGAGCGCTACTGTGTACGTTAGCGCAGGAATGTAGTAAGCCAAATAGTATCAATGAGACAAGGTATTCCACAAAATATCTTAAGTTTCAAACGTCATTGCTAAGATGTAAGGGGATAAACACAGTACTGCTTAAATAAAAGTAGTTGAAACGGAGAGAAAATTTTTTATATGATTTGAAGTTACTTAAATTCCAAGTTCTAAGACCCAGTAGTATACTGGGTCTCTTAGTCATGTACATTCCACGCGTTGTCATAATTCCTGATTTTGGAGAGATACGATCATCGGGTATATGGAAAATGAAATTTTTTTCATTTATCAAAGAAAAGCGCAAGTTTGTAATCCAATGAAAAGGCTAAGCAAGTGAATATTTCAAACTGAAAAACAATCAAGGAACAACTACATAATTTAGAACGTATACCAAATGAAAAGATCCCGTGTAATAGTATATTTTATCTTACATACTGTTTGTTCTATTCGGTCTCTCTATTATTCTCTCATTGTTACGTAACCACGTACCACATCCAGTATCGTCCTTTGCTACACTTTGAATAAAAAGGAGATGATAATTTGGATACTCAACCCAAGAAACTAAAGAGCGTGGAACATACAAACCCATCTGAAAATACGGCTGAGCAATACGAGAGCTTGGTACAGCAGGAAGACGAACACATAGAGAGACTTAAAACATGCACAAAGCTCATTTTCGATGCGCTGGCTATTATTTCGCAGAAAGCGAGCGTACTGCACATGGAAACCGTCAAAGAAGCAGCAGACCATCTTCATATCATGGAACTAGATTTACGAAGAGAACTATTTAAAGTTCGTTTGAAAAAAAGTATTTTGGCAAACAAAATGAAGCAAACCCAAGCATAGCAGCGGAGGGGACGGAATCGTTCTGAAGAAGCGGAGCGTTCGCCTTTGAACCCGGATTTTACCGTTAAAATATAATCAAAAAAATTTGGGGGGCAACAGCGATCGGAAGAATGATCCGTCTACGTAGCGTCCTTAGATGCACTTACTTGCTCAACCCAACCAGTAATCAATTTGCTCAAATAACCCGACATGACCCTTCACGTTCTGATCGGGTTTTCTCATTTCAATCCCTCCATCCCCACGCATAAATCTTCACCTCCTCCAAACCACTTGCCACCCAGATAGTTACACCCACTCCCAACATCATGTATAGTAAAGTTATGGGAAATAAACATGAACCCGCATATTATCTTGAACGAATAACCGTACAATAAGAAACATGGCAAAAACGAGGAGGAACGTGATGATACATCCAACACAGATTCAGGATATGCTGCAAGCCGCGCTGGAGACGGGCGGAGACTTTGCAGAGGTGTTCGTCGAGGACCGTACCAATGGACAACTGGGCATGACCGGAGGCGTCGTGGATACGGCGCTGTCAGGCCGGGATTTTGGGATTGGCATTCGGATCATGAAGGAGCATTTCTCGGTGTACGCCTACACCAACGATATGAGCGACCAGAGCCTGATCCGACTGGCCAAATCGGCTGCCAAGGCCATTCGCGGCGGTGGAGCGCCAGGTACATACACCATTACACTCCATCCCCATGCGATCCCTAATCAACATCCGATTGCGATCATTCCTGACGCTTCACAGAAACGCGCCAAGATTGACATGATGAGAAGGGCGCATGAGGCGGCAAGCCAATACGATCCTTCCATCACGCAAACCTCCATAGGGATTAGCAACTCGATCCAGAACGTCTTGATCGCCAATAGCAACGGGCTACTGGTGGAGGATACCCGTACGTATACACGTATGAGAATAAGCGCGATTGCGACTGATGGGGAGCATAGACAATCCGGGTTCCGTGGGCCGGGAGCGTATGCAGGGACTGAATTCCTGGAGAACCTGAACATCGAAGAAAATGCGAGACACGCTGCTCGTATTGCGACCACGATGGTCAAAGCGGGATATGCGCCTAGCGGCAGACTGCCGGTCGTGATTGAGAATGGCTTCGGCGGCGTTCTTTTTCACGAGGCATGTGGACATGGGCTGGAATCTACGGCGGTGGCTCATGGAACCTCAGTGTTTGCCAATAAGATCGGGCAGCAGGTGGCTTCACCGCTTGTCACGGCTATAGATGATGGAACGATTCAGAACGCGTGGGGCTCGCTCAATATCGATGATGAAGGGGCGCAGACACAGCGCAACGTACTGATTGAGAACGGCATTTTAAAAGGATATCTGATCGACCGCATGGGCTCGCGCCAGATGGGTGTACCTGCGACAGGGTCGGGACGAAGACAATCCTATAAATTTGCACCTGCGTCCCGTATGAACAATACGTTTATTGCGAACGGGGATTCTACGCGTGAAGAGATCATTGCCAATACGGAGTACGGGATCTATGCCAAATCGCTGGGCGGTGGTTCGGTGAATACCTCGACGAGCGAGTTCAATTTTGCGGTTGAAGAGGCATACATGATTCGCAACGGTAAAATTGCCGAGCCGGTCAAAGGCGCAACGCTAATCGGCAAAGGGATTGAAACCCTACAAAATATTGATATGGTCGGCAACAATCTGGATCATGGTCAGGGGATGTGCGGCTCAGTCAGCGGAAGTCTTCCGGTCAATTGCGGACAGCCGACAATTCGAGTGTCCGAGATGACCGTCGGCGGACGGAAGGGGGAATAGGCGATGAATATTCAGCAATTTCAGGAAGCGTTGTTCACAAAAGGGCGGGAAATCGGCTACGCGGATATGGAAATCTACTATGTAAATGGACGTTCTACCTCGGTAAAGGTACTGAAGGGAGAAATTGACCAATATACCATCGTGGAGAACGGTGGACTTTCCTTCCGAGGTGTCATTAACGGGAAAATGGGCTATGCCTCTACAGAGAAGCTGGAACCCGACGTGATCGACTTTTTATTGGAAGAGGCACGCAGCAACGCGGACATATTGGAGAGTGAGGAACAGGATGAGTTGTTCGCAGGCTCTGAGAGCTACCCTGAGCAGCCTGCCTATGCCGCAGCGTTGGCTGACACGGCTCCTGAGATTCTGATCGAAGCGGCGCTAGAAATGGAGCGCACAGCGCTTGCCGCAGATCCACGGATTGTGATGGCTCGGCATTGCTCGGTCAGCATTCGTGAAAATGAGGTTCTAATAGTAAATACAAAAGGACTGCACTGCCATCGTCGAAAAAGTCTGGCGAGCGCTTATGTGTATGTGATTGCAGCAGACCATGACGAGACCGTTACCGGGGGCTGGCATGATTATTCCCTGCGGAGCGTGGAGGAAATCGATATCGCGAATGTGGCGCATAAAGCCGTAAAAGAGGCTGTTTCCAAGCTGGGTGCGCACACGATCCAATCGGATAACTATCCGGTCATTTTCCGTCATGATGCAGCAGCGCAATTGCTGGCTGCGTATACGTCGGTATTTTCAGCGGAGTCGGTGGATAAAGGCTTTTCACGCTTGGCTGGGAAACTAGGGCAAAAGGTGGCAAGTGAGCGTATTACGCTGATTGATGATCCGCTGATGGAGAACGTTCCCGCAGGCAGTACGTTTGATGCCGAAGGCAGCGCAACGCATCGTAATGAGATCATCAAGGACGGAGAACTACGGACGTATTTCCATAACCGCAAGACGGCTCGCAAGGCTGGGGTGGAAAGTACCTCTCATGCTTCCAAGGGTAGCTATAACGGCAAAATTGGTGTGTCGTATCATAATCTGTATGTGGAACCAGGCACGTCTACGTTGGAGGACATGATTCGCGAGACGGATCGCGGGCTGATGATCGTAGAGCTGCAGGGGCTGCATGCGGGTACGAATACGGCGTCCGGTAATTTTTCGCTGGCTTGTCTGGGATACTGGATTGAACAGGGGCAAGTGGTCAGAGCAGTCAGTCAGATCACTGTATCGGGCAACTTCTTAGATGTATTGCAGCAGATAGAGGAAGTTGGCAATGATTTGCGTTTTACGGGAAGCTGCACATCGCCTTCGCTCAAGCTGGCTGCACTCTCGATTTCAGGTTCCTAATGACTGGAGCAGCCTTCTTTTTTCAGACTCACGGCCTGTTTCTGACGTTCCGATTGCCTAGCGATTACAGATGCCTGATGCATCAGGGTATGGTAAAGTAGGAGAAAGTCTTTGAAATATGAAAAAAAGGCTTGGTTACAGCACCGCGACAGGGTATTATAGACAATAATATATTCGAAAAAAGGTTCGAATTGAATTTTTATTGGGGGATGTATATGAGATATATAAGCACTAGAGGTCGAGTAGAAGCCAAGGGATTTATTGATACCGTGCTCATGGGGTTAGCTGACGATGGAGGTCTGATGGTACCGGAGCAGATTCCGACTGTGTCGGCAGCTACGCTGGAGCAATGGGCAACATTGAGCTACAGAGAGCTGGTCGAGCGCAGTTATGCGAGCTTCCGTCACCCGGAAGTCACGCCAGTGAAGAAGATCAACGATTCCCTGTCTATTTTGGAGCTGTTCCACGGGCCTACGTTTGCGTTCAAGGATGTGGCCCTGCAATTTATGGGTGAGTTTTATTCCTACGTGTCCAAAAAGCAGAATGAGATCATTCACATTTTGGGTGCAACCTCGGGCGATACTGGGGCGGCAGCGATTCAGGGCGTGCGTGGCAAGGAAGGCATTAAAATCTGTATTTTGCACCCACACCAAAAGGTGAGCAAGGTACAAGAGCTGCAAATGACGACGGTTGACGATGAAAATGTATTGAATCTGTCCGTAAAAGGGAACTTTGACGATTGTCAGAAGGTCATTAAGGACCTGTTTGCCGATCTGGATTTCAAAGCTAAACATCATTTGCGGGCGATTAACTCGATTAACTTTGTGCGCATTTTGGCGCAAACCGTATATTACTTCTATGCTTATTTCCGGGCGCAAGAGTCAGCGGGTACGAAAAAAATCAATATCAGTGTGCCATCTGGCAACTTTGGCAATATTTTTTCCGGCTTTCTTGCGAAGAAAATGGGCTTGCCGATCCATAAGCTGATCATTGCAACCAATGAAAATAATATTTTGGAGCGCTTCGTGAAGACAGGTGAATACAAGCCAGGTGACTTCAAAAGCACATACAGTCCTTCGATGGACATTCAGGTGGCGAGCAATTTCGAAAGATATCTGTATTACTTCCTTGGAGAAGATGCAGCCAAGGTATCTGAATACATGAATAACCTCAAAACCGAGGGACGGATTGTGATCAGTGCAGAGGATTTGAAACGGGTACAGCAGGATTTTGAAGCGCTCGGTGCTTCGAATGAGCAGTGTCTGGAGCTAATCAAGAAATACAAGGCCGAATACGATTATTTGCTCGACCCGCATACGGCTTGCGGTATTGCCGCGTATGAGGCGTATAATGGCGCGGACGAAGTATGTGTAACCTTTGCGACAGCGCATCCGGCCAAATTTGATGAAGCCATCCGTCTGGTGGACATCAAGCAGGAGTTCCCAGCGCAAATTGAACAATTGTTCTCCAAATCGCAGCATCAGCAGGTGGTAGAGCATGACGAGGCAGAAATTGTGCGTCAGCTTGAAGCCTTTTATGTGTAAAAGAATGGGAAAGGAGGCTACGCCCTGCGCGCAGCCTCTTTTTCTTATTTCCATATTCCAGACATAATGTATGTTTTAGTTTCAATTTGTTCACATTATAATGCCATGTAGGGTAAGGTGTTAGGGCCTCAGAAATCGTGAAAAAAGCCCATGAATCAAGGGATTTAGCTTTAGGAAACTAACAGACAATGAGAGGTTCATAGAGTTATTTAATGAAGGATACAAAAATTTTTTATAGGCGAATTAGATGTATTATTATAAAAAATCATGTATAGTTAACTAAATTTTATGAATACATAAAGTTCCACTCTCGAAGGTGCAGAATAACGTCGTTCCGTCATTTAACAGAGGGGCTAATTATAAAAGGGGTGTATTAAATAATGACCATGATCCGTCCAGAGCAGAGTCAACAAGCAGCAGCCGAATATGTGCAGTCCGTTTTTGAGAAGGTTATCGCGCGCAATCCTCATGAGAATGAATTCCATCAGGCCGTCAAGGAAATATTGGATTCGCTAATTCCGGTATTGGCTAAGCACCCTAAGTATATGCAGCAGGGGCTTCTGGAACGGCTAGTGGAGCCGGAGCGAGTCATTACCTTCCGTGTACCTTGGGTGGATGATGCGGGGGTTGTACAGGTCAACCGTGGCTTCCGTGTGCAGTTTAACAGTGCGATAGGGCCTTATAAAGGTGGACTTCGCTTCCATCCGTCTGTATATCTGGGAATCGTCAAATTTTTGGGTTTTGAGCAGATTTTCAAAAATGCATTGACGGGTCTTCCCATCGGTGGTGGTAAAGGCGGCTCGGATTTTGATCCCAAAGGGAAATCAGATAACGAAGTGATGCGTTTTACACAAAGCTTCATGACTGAGTTGTATAAATATATTGGTCCAGATGCCGACGTTCCGGCTGGGGATATTGGAGTAGGTGGCCGCGAGATCGGTTACATGTTCGGACAATACAAGCGGATTCGCGGAGGACATGAAGGTGGCGTCCTGACGGGTAAAGGGATTCATTACGGAGGCAGTCTCACACGTACGGAAGCGACTGGCTATGGCTGTGTTTATTTTGTAAACGAGATGCTGCAGGCGCAGGGATCGTCCTTTGAAGGAAAACGCGTCGTCGTGTCGGGCTCGGGGAACGTATCCATTTATGCGATTGAAAAAGCACAGCAGCTTGGCGCTACAGTCGTGGCATGTAGTGACTCGAATGGCTACATCTATGATCCAGACGGTATCGATCTGAAGCTGGTGAAGCAGCTGAAAGAAGTGAACCGCCTGCGGATTAGCGAGTATACTCAAGAGCGTCCAGGCGCAATCTATACAGAAGGCTGTTCGGGGATCTGGTCGATCCCATGCGACATCGCACTGCCATGCGCCACACAGAATGAAATTGACGAGCAAGCAGCCCAGCTGCTGGTAAGCAATGGCGTAAAAGCTATAGGCGAAGGTGCCAATATGCCATCCTCGCTACAGGCCATTGAAGTGTTTTTGGACAATGGAGTTCTGTTTGGACCAGCGAAAGCTGCCAATGCAGGCGGAGTAGCGGTCTCGGCGCTTGAAATGTCGCAGAACAGCATGCGTCTGTCATGGACCTTTGAGGAAGTGGATGCCAAGCTGCATGATATTATGAAAAATATCTATGCTAACAGCGTGAAGGCGGCTGAGGAATACGGCGTGCCGGGCAATCTGGTTGTCGGAGCCAATATCGCAGGATTTGTGCGTGTAGCCGACGCAATGCTGTCACACGGGATTATTTAGCACAACGGAACATAATAAAGTTAAATTGAAGCTGAGCGGCTCTTGTGCGAGTCGCTCAGCTTTTATTTGCAAAGAGCGCTTTATTTTTCTCAGGGACTTGATTTAATTTTAAAGAGGATGTATATTACTTGATAGATCAATAATTGATGGATCAAAGGTCGGATCACGAAGCCCAGCGATATGCTTAAGGGAGGAGAGATTGATATCACCCAGACACCATCCGAGCCTGAGTATATTTTTGACATGCTGTTGTTGCTGAACAAGCAGATTAGCTCCAAGTTTGAGCGTTGCGCAGGAGTCAGCGCATCCAGATTGCAGCTATTGTGCAAGTTGTATCAAGTGGAGGAGATTAGTCAAACTCTCCTGCAAAAAGAGGTTGGCATTGACGCTGCAGCCGTAACGCGCCATTTGAAGCAGCTTGAAGCGATAGCGATGGTCACACGACGAACGAAGCCAGAGGACAACAGGGTTACCTTGGTAAGCCTGACCGATTATGGGCGTGCACGCATTGTCATCTTTAAGCAGGAGCGCTCGCAGTTTGTAGCTCAGCTGCTACAGAGCTTCGACGAGACCCAGCGGCACCAACTAGCTGATATGCTGCAAGTGATGAATAGTCATATATCCGATATGGACTGACCCCAATTACATTATACCCATAGAGGAATCAAGGAGGAATTTACATGCCAGTAATTACTATTGAAGCAGGCAAATTAAATAAAGAACAAAAAAGATCGTTGGTCACTGAACTTACCACATCAGCTTCAACCATAATGAATGTACCCGAGTCGGCTTTTATTGTTTTGATTAAGGAAAGCGAAAAAGAAAACATTGGTTTGGGAGGAAAATTATTATCTGATCGCTAATGTCAGAAGATGAAGTGGGGGATCTAAGGGGTTACGAGCATGGACAGCAGATTATACGGCTGGCCGGACTGAATCTCAAAGAGAACAGCTCGGGGAAGAAAAAAGGAAAATCCAGTATAACTAAACGAGGACGCGCAAGGCTAAGAGCGCTACTGTTTTGGTCGTGATGCTCATGGTGGCGAAGAATGCGGAGTTTAAGGCACTGCACCAATACTTTACCAAAAGAAGCCAGAATCCACTGAAGAAAAAGCAATCGATTGTAGCGTTGTGCGTGAAGCTGATTCGCGTTCTTCACACGCTCGGCACCAAGCAAGTTCGGTATTGATGCAAACGACGTTTTAGGGCCAGTACGTGAGGCCCAGTTACAGAAGACAGCTTAAGAAAAAACGGATTCATGTTTCTCATCGGACAGGAATAAGCAGAGACAAAGGAAGCACGGAGCAGCCGCAGGAATCATTTCCATAAGGGAAACGACCCCGCGTGATATGGGAGGGTAAGCCGTCAAGAGTCAGGAGTGGATATCCAAGGTGCGATCATAGAAGTCGATCCATAGATTGGGAAAAATGTCTCAACCTCTATCCTGCCACCGGCTCTTACGGAAAATAATGACATCCTTACATCACTTCTCCAGTGCTCGATATATCAATGGCTGAAAACCGAAGAATGAGTGAGAAAACATGAGAAAATATTAATTTATAGTGGGAGAGATTGGAATGAATAATACGAACACATCCAATATTGTCAAAACAAATGATTTTAAAGAAATTGCACTGGGTCGCCGTTCTGTCAAAGTATACGATCCGTCCGTAAAGATTAGCCGCGAGGAAATGACAGAGATTTTGACAGAAGCTACACGCGCACCATCTTCCATTAACCTGCAACCTTGGCGTTTCCTCGTCATTGACAGCCCTGAAGGTAAAGCTACACTGGCACCATTGGCCCGTTTCAACCAACGTCAAGTAGAAACATCTTCGGCAGTGATCGCTGTATTTGGGGATTTGAATAACTTTGATAATTTCGAACAAATTTTCGGAGAAGCTGTAGAACTGGGCTATATGCCAAAAGACATTAAAGAAATGCAACAGGAAAAAGTGGCAGCTCATTTTGCAGCGCTTGATCCAGTTGTGAACAAAGAAACAGTCCTGATTGACGGTGGTTTGGTATCCATGCAGCTTATGCTGGTAGCGCGCGCTCATGGTTATGATACTAACGCTATTGGCGGTTTTGAAAAGGATCAAATTGCTGAAGCCTTTGGTCTGGAAAAAGATCGTTATGTCCCTGTTATGCTCATTTCCATGGGTAAAGGTATCAACGATGGTCATCCGTCCACACGATTGCCTATTGATCAAATTGCACAGTGGAAATAAGGGAAACGAACTAATATCTATGCGCAAAATAAAAAACAGGCGGACAAAGGAAATCCTTTGCTTCGCCTGTTTTTTTATTTGCTTAGATGCAACGTAGATCGCGGGTGCTTATCACGTTGTCAGTCTTTCAGTTATCATTTCACGGTATTCGCTCCCGACGTTTCTGCCGAGTCAGCGGTGTCATTTTGAGGATGATGATAGTGCTTGGGCCATATAATTTGGTGTGAAGTATGGCTAAGCTCCTCATAAAATAACGGGTCTTTCTTAAATAGGCGTATGACCAGATGGAAAAAGAACCATCCGTTGATCACTAACAGCAAAAGGCTAATCAGAACACTTAGCCAAGGGGACACTTGAGACCATAGGACAGGCCCACCCAGTACGTAATTAAGTCCAAAATACACCCAGTACAAGAGACTGTAACGCTTTATGAGCTCCCATAGGGAAATCCGTTGTCCTGTCCCTGTGAGATGAATACGCACCAGCCATTTCCCTGGAGTTCGTCCATTCGTTAGGTAAGGAACCACCATAAAGTATACCCCACTGGAAACCCAGAAAGCAGCAGGCACATGCAGAGACTCCATGATTCCGAGTAGCCCGGTCCATATGATAGAATCCACGAAAATGGCTACGCCCCGTCGGGTATAGGACACTCGCTTCGTTGCCATGTCCACATGCTTGTCCAGATGTTCCAAGCGGGGCAGGAAGCGTGAAAACCATTCGCCTAATAGAAAGCCTAGCATACCGCCTAATGTATTAGCCATCAAATCGTCTACATCGAACACACGATACGCATGGTCAAAAAATCCATACAGTCCTGTCAGCTGCGTCACCTCAAAGAAGAGGGAGAGGATAAAGGACAGAATCAGACACCATCCCCATCGTGCACGGAAATAATAACGTAAGAACATACCGAAAGGCATGGTCATCACAACGTTAAAAACGACTTGCAGAAAAGCTCGCTCCTTCAGCAAATGAACATAGCTGGAGGGATGGGCGGGTGAGACGGATGTTTCTCTTATAATGTCGTGAACGAACTGCAATGGCATCAACTGCAACGCTCCCCCGGCTAATGCAGCATTATGACGCGATGCCGGAAGCGGGAGTATGACCAGAAAGAAGGCGTTCATTAAGTATAACAGCATCAAGTAAAGCAGCCATGCTCTAGCCTTGTGAATATAGCCATGCCTTCGATATTGCACGATTAGGAAAGGCAGTGTGAACAATAAGGCAGCAAAAGGAAACGCAAGAAAGGCATATGAAACAGGAAACAGGTAAGATTGAATCATGTGCTGCTTACGCCTGCTTTCTCCGGAATTTCACCAAAGACCAGATGACCAGAAATGCCATGAAAGCCACGCACACGCTAATGCTAATGCGATTTTGCGGGTCAAGCAAGAATAGAAACGCAATGACCCATAGGCATCCCACTGTAACCGCCGTTACATAAGGGAATCCCCATATCTTGAAAGTAGGCTCCACTGGATAAGATTTGCGCAATTTCAATTGGGACAGACAAATGCAGCTCCAGACGAGCAACACGACGAAGCCAGGTACAGCCATCAAAATACGGAACAGCCCGTCCTGAGCGACATAAGCAACCATGGAACCGACAATCAGGACTACAGCACACAATTTGAGACTATTTACCGGAACCCCGTTTGAAGATAAGCGGGCGAGTGATTTGGGACCTTCTCCATTGATAGCCAGCGAATGCAGCATACGTGTAGCCCCGTAAATTCCCGAATTGGCGGCAGACAGTACAGCAGTGATCAGAATAAAGTTCATAACATGAGCCGAGCCTTGAAGCCCTACAGAAGACAATACCTGTACAAACGGGCTGGTATTCGCATCCAGTTGGTTCCATGGAATCAAGCCACAAATGATGAGAATGGGCAACGTATAGAACAAAACAACGCGAAGAATAAAGCTTTTAACCACTCTAGGTAGTACCTTTTCCGGATTTTCTGTCTCCGTCAACGTCAGTCCAATCAGCTCGGACCCTCCGTATGAAAAGGTAACGACCAGCAGCGCTGAAAAGATAGCTAACCAGCCATTAGGTAGAAATCCGCCGTGCTGCGCGTAGTTGCTTAGATAAGGTGGAGTTTCAGTGGGAATAATCCCGAACAGTATACAGCCACCCAAGGCGATGAAGATAATAATCATGGCAATCTTAATACCCGCAAGCCAAAATTCCAGCTCCCCAAAACCGCCGACACTCAGCATGTTGACGACAATAATGAAAGCCGCACTCACTAAACTGAGTACCCATAGAGGAACATCTGGCAACCAATATTGCAGGAAGCTCCCCGCAGCAATGACCTCAATGATACAGACGGCCAGCCACATAAAGCAATACAACCAGCCGATAATAAAGGACAGACGTTCTCCAAAAGCTTTGCGAATAAAATCCTTCATATTCATGTTGGGGTAGACGGTAGCCATCTCGGCAATTGCGCCCATAACGACTAAGAGCAAGAGTCCTGCGAAGACATAGGATAAAATAACACCAGGTCCCGCCAAGCTAATCGTTTCGGTACTTCCTTTAAAAATTCCCGTTCCGATAACTCCACCCATAGCCATAAAGGTAATGTGCCGTGGGAGCAGCTTTTTGTGCAAAGTTGCTTCATTTGATTTCAATATGAAATCCTCCTTCATATAGTGTATAGCTTCAGCATGGCCCAAACAGGGTTACTTCAATTAGACTTATACTACATGAAAATATCCAATTAGGAAATGAAATAAATAGGATCTGGTAGGGAGATTGAAATCGCTAGAGAACAAACTGAGGAAAACAGAGGCAGCATGCTGGCGCTGATGATTGCTCTATCTGCGGTCATTCTGCCTTTATTGTTCTGCTCGGCGGATATTTAAGTGATCATGTAGGAGTATCGCATTGCGGTGAAGAATTAGCTCCGCAATATTCCTTTAGCCCGCACTTGCTTGAGCCAACCAGGAAACTCATTCAGCAGACGGTCGTACAATTCTGCGTCTGTCACGGACTCAATGTCATCCAAGGCAAAGAAATCTGCATTATCCACTACGCGACCACGCAGATTATCCAACTTTTGAAGGACTCCAAAATCAGCATTACCAAGACCAACAAATTGCCAGAAAATAGGAGTTTCCGAGCACTTGATCAGCAATTTTGATATTTTTTTCGTTTCATATACGCCGCCGTCACTGAAAAAGATAATGTAGGTCGGGATTGTTTCATTGGGTGCCTCTTTTGTATATTTTAAAATAATATCCTCCATTACTTCAGGCTCATTGTTACCAAATCCAATATTTCCGTATCCGATTTCTGGGAAATTTCGTTTTACGTAATTCTCGAAATTCCTCTCTGTGACGCTTGGAGCACGTTTGGCTTTGTCCGCAAAAAACCATACATCCATTTCACCATCGTCATCCATGCAGGCCGATACAGCCAGAACACGTTCGAAGGCTTTTTGCACGGTTCCCTTAGAGTACAGTTTCGCCATGGAAGCAGAAGCGTCTAATACAACCGCTACTCGTGCTTTTTCACGGTCTATCTGCTTCTTTTGGAGTGAAATTTGTACCTTCTGTTTAAGCAGATTAATTCTTCTATTCACAGGAGAAGGCTCCTTCACGCCGGCTTTATCCGCTGACGGTGCTGCTGGCGATTCCGTTTCTTCTACGGTGACACCATGAGCTTCGGCGAGCGGCTTTAGTCCTCCATTGAAACCACGCCCAACTGCGCGAAGCTTGAAGCCAGACGTATGGCGGTATATTTCAGCGAATACGAGTGACGTTTCTTTGGTGGCTTCGGTGATACTGTAGGTGATATGGGATTGCTTGCCTTGAGCAGTAAGTGAGCAGCCGACCACATCGGCAAAAGTACCCGGGCCGTCCAGTGTGGCCGCAAACACACATTTTTCCACTCCGGTTCGTTCCAGTTCCTGGAGCGCTACAGTAAACTCAGTGGTTCTGTCATTTGGACGCTGTAACCGTACATGGCCGTGCGGGTCAGCGGGTTGATTGTAAAAAATGAAGTAGTCATCTGAGGAAACCTTTCCGTCTGCTCCTACCATAAAATAGCTAACATCCAGTTCGGCAGGTGCATGCTTCCATGTAATGGTGACCCGCACCGTATCTTCCTTACCGAATGGTGCATTAGCTCCTGTACTCAATGCAATGTTGGGACCGCTCATGCTGTCAAACCCCCTATGTATTTTAAATCTTGTATTTATACAAATTGTACCATGGAAATGGTATATTCACCTTGTTTCGTGCAGGAATATTTGTCTCATGGTAGACGCAGTAAAAGATGATATATAATAAGGTTGGTGTGGAAAAAAAGTATGATATTTATGAAGCGGAGGCTTTGATACGTGAAGCAGGATCGACAAAAGCAGGCAGGTTCCCATACCGGGATGAGCAAGGGACATGAAGCTGATGAGTTAAACAAACTGCTGTCCCTATGGCTTCATTCGTCGATCCGTGTCATGGATGTCCGGCATATTCGACTGGAGCCGGAAGCGTTGCTTCAACCGTATCGTCTTCCAGCGCAGGCTTTTGTATTTGTATTGCAGGGTAGCGTGCGTTTGGATGGTGATTGGAAGGATACGCCACATTCAGGGTACGTACTGCATGGCAGCAAAGGCTTTGAACTGAATATGAAACCCTCGCAATACGGGATAGAATATATCCTTGTACTATATAAAGCGACTTCTCTATCGGGACACACGATGTATAATCATCCTTCGATAGCTCATGGTTTTGTACCGCCTTATCCGGTTATACTGTACCAAAAGCTGCAACTACTGGAGTACGCATGGCAGGATCATGAGGCGCTATCCAAGATTCAGGCTCAGGGTCGGTTCTATGATTTTGCATATGAATGTATGCGGCAATTGCAGGAACCGAAGGCTCGAACTTCTGCGCGGGATATCGTGACACAGGCGATTCGATTTATGCAGGATCATTACGCGGAGTCCATAACGCTGGAACGTTTGGCCGGATTGTTGGAATGCAGTCCGAGACATCTGACTCGGTTATTTAAAAAACAAACGGATTGTAGCCCGATTATGTACTTGATTCAACTGCGAATGGACAAGGCAAAGGAGCTTTTGCGGAAGACGGATGCGACTTTACAGGATATCGCTGTCAGTGTGGGGTACCCGGATGTTTATTTCTTTAGCCGGGCATTCAAAAAATATACGGGGGTATCCCCGGTTCATTACCGGGACAGCCTATATTCATCTGCTTTTGTGAGAGATACCAGTCTGGATAATCCATTAAGCATGTCCGAATGTTCCATTGATTCGGCAAGTGGCGCCCTGCATACTGTTATTGAGGATAATAATCATTATCAAAATCATGATGAAGGGATTTTACGAATGAATAGAAACGCAAAGCATTCCATGGCATTTATTTTATTGCTTAGTTTTACCCTGCTGCTCAGCGCGTGCTCAGGCACATCCAGTCCTGCGGCAACCGATGGCGCTTCCCAAGGGAACAATAATACATCAGCGGAACCAACATCACAGGAAAGGGTGCTGAAGGATGCACTTGGGCATGAGGTGAAGGTTCCGGCTCAGCCTCAGCGTGTGATCGCTTCTTATCTGGAGGATCATCTAGTGGCCCTAGGTGTTAAACCCGTAGCCCAATGGTCGGTAGGCAAAAATTCAGTTCAAGGTTACCTGCAAAAAGAACTGAAGGACGTTCCTACCATTGCTTCAGATCTTCCGTTTGAGGCGGTTCTGAACTTCAAGCCTGATTTGATCATTATGGACAGTGCGAGCATGGTGGAAGGCGACAAATATAATCAATACTCTAAAATTGCTCCAACCTACGTGGTAGGCAGTAATATGAACAATGATTGGCGTGAAGAGCTGCTGACCGTGGGTGAGGTGCTGAATAAGAGCAATGAAGCGAAGCAGGCATTGAGCAACTACGACAAAAAAGCAGCAGAGGCTAAAGCCAAGCTGAGTCAGACGGTGGGACAAAAAACTGCGGCGGCTTTATGGGTAACGGATAAAAACGTGTATGTCGTAAACCAGAATCTATCCAGCGGTGATGTATTGTATAAGGATTTGGGATTCAAGATTCCACAAGTCGTACAGGAGATTTCCAAAACGGCTAAGGCGAACTGGAGTAATTTATCGCTGGAGAAGCTGGCCGAGCTGGATGCGGATTATATCTTTATCGTGAACAGCAAAAACGTGAGTAAAGAAGATATTGTAAAAGATCCTGTATGGGCGGGAATTCCAGCCGTTAAAGAAGGCCGCGTATACGATTTTGGTAAGGATTCCAGCTGGTTGTATACAGGTACAATTGCAAACAGTCAAATGATTGATGATGTTCTGAAAAATGTAACTAAGTAATCCAAATGGTAATCAAAAAACGCTACTCATCTTGACGACAACATGTCGCAGGAAGGAGAGCGTTTTTTTATAAAAAGATGTCTGCACAGAGCAGACATCTGGTTTGTTTTCTAAATTAGGCTTGCGGAGATACCAGGATTTTAACCTGATTTTTCTCTTTCAGGAGACCTTCAAAACCTTGCTCAATCACTTCTTCGAGCTTAATACGTTTGGTAACCAGCTTGTCGGCAGGGAAATAACCTTTTTCCATCAAGCTGATGACAGCTGGGAATACATCACGGTAGCCGATAATACCAGTCAGATTGCGTTCCTTCATAACGATATTGTTAGGCTTGATCGGAGCTTCTTTTTCAAAAATGCTGACGATCATGATTTGTCCGCTAATTTTAGTGGATTCAATAGCTTGAGTCAGTACAGGAGG